>NCHD01000001.1 GCA_002257045.1 Hydrogenophilales bacterium 16-61-112
GACCGCATTGAAACCGGCACCTTTCTGGTTGCCGCAGCGATGACCGGCGGTCGTATCCGCGCCACCCACGCCCAGCCCGACACCCTGGTTTCGGTGATGGGCAAGCTCGCCGACGCGGGCGCGCACGTGACCTCGGGCGACGACTGGATCGAAGTCGAGTCTGATGGCGTGCTGAACGCGGTCGACGTGCGCACCGCGCCGCATCCCGCGTTTCCCACCGACATGCAGGCACAGTTCATGGCGCTGAACACCGTGGCCAGCGGCGCCGCCAGCGTCACCGAAACCATCTTCGAAAACCGCTTCATGCACGTGCAGGAACTGCGTCGTTTGGGCGCCAATATCGAAGTCTCTGGCCACACTGCGCTGGTACGCGGCGTGCCGCGGCTCGACGGCGCCATCGTCATGGCCACAGACTTGCGCGCCTCTGCCTGCCTGGTATTGGCCGGACTTGTTGCGGCAGGTGAAACTACCATCGAGCGCATTTACCACCTCGACCGCGGCTATGAACGCATCGAGGAAAAGCTCACCCAATCGAGGAAAAGCTCACCCAGCTGGGTGCGCGCATCAAGCGGGTGCATTGAGAGATGGGCATCACACTCGCCTTGTCCAAATGCCGCATCTTGGAGGGAGCCCTGTCGCTGCGGGCTACTTCCGGGCAAGGGATAATTCAATGCGCCTGACCGAGCATCAAGTCCGGGCCATCACGCAGCTTGCGCATGAGCTTGCAGGAGAGCAGGCCCAGGTACGGGTTTTCGGCTCAAGGCTGGACGATGATGCTCGCGGCGGTGATCTTGACCTCATGCTTGAATTATTCGAGCCGGCGGCCAACCCCGCGCTTTTGGCAGCACGGTTTTCCGCCAGGGTCTCCCGCCTGATGCAAGGCCGCAAAGTGGACGTTGTGCTCGCCGCCCCCAATCTCATTCGCTTGCCTATACATGACATGGCCTACAGGGAAGGGAAAACCCTGTGATGGTCGATCCAAGGATCGCGCTGCGTCTGCAATTCCTGATGCGCGTGGTGCGCAAGGAATGCCAGCACCTCGCTACTACAGACCAGCGGCTTTTTGGCGATCCCTTCACCCCGGAACGTGCCTGCCAACTCGAAATCGATCCGGATCTGGCTGAGCGGGTAGAAGCCTTTGTGGGTAGATTTGGGCGGTTGCAGGACACCCTCGGCGACAAGCTGTTGCCTGTGCTTCTGGTAGCTCTGGGTGAAACACCCGCCGCGGCCATCGATAACCTGGACAGAGCTGAACGCCTGGGACTTATTGTTTCGGCCGACGAATGGATGACCATGCGCAAGCTCAGAAACCAGATGGTGCATGAATACGTGGAAGACCTGGCAGTGCTTGCCAGCGCATTGCAGACGGGGCACGACTTTGTGCCGGTGCTCACCAACGCAGCTAATAACCTGATAGTGGAGATCGAACAACGCAACTGGGGCTGATCAGTTAAGGAAACCCCGCACACGTCCATCTTTGTCATTCCCGCGGAAGCCGGGGTCCAGTTAAGCCAAGGATATGGCTCGCGGTTCCCACCCGAAAAGGGCAGGCCGTTGTTATAAACAGCTCAAGCTGAAACAACCACGCACCGCCGGGATGACGGCTGTAGTATCTGACGCAGAAAAACATGACTTACTCTGGAATTACCCTGGCCCTGTCAAAGGGGCGCATCTTTGAAGAAACCCTGCCGCTGCTGGCAGCAGCTGGGATCGCGCCGAGCGAAAGCCCCGAATCGTCGCGCAAGCTCATCATCGGCACCAACCGCACCGATGTGCGGCTCATCATCGTGCGCGCCAGCGACGTGCCGACCTACGTGCAATACGGCGCGGCCGATCTCGGCATCGCGGGTAAGGATGTATTGAACGAACACGGCGGCAATGGCCTGTATCAACCGCTCGACCTGGAAATCGCGCGTTGCCGCATGATGGTCGCCGTGCGTGAAGGCTACGATTATGCCGGCACGGTCAGGCAGGGCGCACGCATTCGCGTGGCCACCAAATATGTCAACGCCGCGCGTGACCATTTCGCCTCCAAAGGCGTACACATCGACCTCATCAAGCTCTACGGTTCGATGGAACTCGCCCCGCTGGTTGGGCTGTCCGACGTCATCGTCGATCTCGTCTCCACCGGAGGAACCCTCAAGGCCAATGGTCTGGTCGCGGTTGAACACATCAGCGACATCAGTTCGCGCCTAGTAGTGAATCAGGCTGCGCTCAAGCTCAAGCGTAGTTTGATCCAGCCGGTGATTGATGCGTTTGCGGCGGCGGTAGATACCCGCACGTCGCTCTGAATGTTGCGCCTTGGCCCCTGCGCTTTTTTGGAATCATTGTTAAGTTGACCACAGCTTGGCTCAAATATCTGCCTGCTACCCTGCGGGCCAGGGTTGAGCACCGCCCAAATTTACAAAAAGCGCTCATTAATACGGGTTGGTTATTTGGCGACAAGGTGCTGCGCATGGGTGTGGGGCTACTTGTCGGTGTTTGGGTGGCACGCTATTTAGGGCCTGAGCAATTTGGCCTCTTGAATTATGCAATGGCTATCGTCGCCTTGTTCGGAGCGGTTGCCAGCCTGGGCCTAAACGGGATTGTTGTGCGAGACCTGGTCATGGAGCCGAAAACCGCTAACGAGACACTCGGCACCACCCTTCTCCTGCAAGCCATCGGTGGATTGTTGGCATTTGGACTTGCAGTTTTGGCCATCAGCTTTGCGAGACCAAATGACAGCCTAGCCAAGCTGTTGGTTGCGGTGCTTGGTTTTGTTATGGTGTTCAAGTGCACAGATGTCGTGAGGTATTGGTTTGAATCACAGGTCAAATCCAAATATGTCGTTTGGCTGGAAAACGGCATATTTTTAGTGCTGGCAGTCGTCAAGGTCGGGCTGATCCTTATGGAGGCGTCGCTGATGGCCTTTGTCTGGGCCGCCTTCGCAGAGAGCGTGTTGGTCGCCGTAGGGTTACTTGGTGTTTTTGCTAGGCGGGGTGGTGCACTTAGCGCATGGCGAATCAGCTACGATCGTGCGAAAAGGCTGCTCAAGAACAGTTGGCCACTGATTCTTTCCGGCTTGGCTGTCATGGTGTACATGCGCATCGACCAAATCATGCTGGGGCAGATGCTGGGGGATGAGGCGGTGGGCGTCTACTCTGCTGCTGTGCGCATCAGCGAAGTGTGGTACTTCATCCCCACAGCTATTATCGCATCCGTATTCCCGGCCATCGTGGCCGCCAAGAAACACAGCGAAACGCTGTACCGCCAACGTTTGCAAAACCTCTACAACGCCATGGTGGCGCTGGCGCTGGCTGTCGCCCTGCCGATGACGTTTCTATCCGGCTGGGTGATCGACCTGCTGTTTGGCAACGCCTACGCTGACGCGGGGCCGGTACTGGCCCTGCATATCTGGAGTGCGCTATTCGTGTTTCTAGGCCTCGCCAGCGGGAGCGGCTATCTTACCGAAAATCTGCAAATGCTCGCTTTCGCTCGCACCCTGTTGGGGGCCATCATAAACGTGCTCGCCAATTTCATCCTGATTCCGCTATTCGGCATCCTCGGCGCTGCGATGGGAACGTTGCTCGCACAAATGGCAGCGGCGTATCTATTCGATCTGCTCCATCCCAAAACGCGAAACCATTTCTGGATGAAAACAAAGTCCTTTGTTTCGTTCTACCGATTCAGTTTTTAATGGCAGCCACAATGTTGAATTTCATTATCAGATTTTACCGGGCGCTATTCGCCAGACAGATTTTCTACAGGTTGAACAAAGTCCTTTATCACTGCAGCCTGCGCGGTCTGGGCATCCTGAATTTTGAAAACGACAGGATCAGTGGTGAAGAACGGTTCATCAAACGGCTTCTGGCAGGCAAAGCCGGCGGGGTCGTTTTCGACGTTGGCGCTAACGTGGGTAACTATTCCAGCAAGGTGTTGCAAACCAACCCACTATTGACTGTCTACGCATTCGAGCCTCATCCGCGAACCTTCGCAACACTCGAAAAGAATGTGCAGCATTCGAATTTCACTCCCATCAACGCTGCGGCAGGGGAAAGCGCGGGTACGGCAGACCTATACGACTATGCTGCCGATGATGGCTCGTCTCACGCCTCGCTCTACCAGGACGTGATTGAAAGCATCCACCGCGCACCTTCCACACATCACCAGGTTAAAGTTGTCGCCTTGGGAGAGTTTGCCCGGGCAAACCAGATCACCCACATCGCTCTGCTCAAGATTGATACCGAGGGCAATGAACTGAATGCTCTCAAGGGTATAGAGGACTTCCTGAGCACCGGAAAGGTCGAAGCCATCCATTTCGAGTTCAACGAGATGAACATCGTCAGCCGGGTTTTCTTCCGAGATTTTTGGGACTTGCTGCCGAATTATAATTTCTACCGGCTGCTCCCGGATGGTATGGTCAAACTTGAAATGTACAGCCCGGTTTTTTGCGAGATTTTCGCTTATCAGAATATCGTTGCCCTGCTGAAGCGAAGCTGACTCAAGCCCGCCATGCAATCTATCACCCCCATCGCCCTCTTTGCCTACGCTCGCCCCGAGCACACGCGGCGCACGCTCGAAGCACTCGCGGCCAATGCGCTGGCTGACCAGAGCGATTTAATCGTGTACTCCGACGCCGCGCGCAGCGAACGGGACGCCGAAGCTGTGTGCGCAGTGCGCGAGCTGATCCGCGCGGCTTCGGGATTCCGTAGCGTGACGCTGGTCGAACGCGACATGAATTTTGGGCTTGCCCGCAATATCATCGAAGGCGTGAGCGAGGTCCTGCGCCAGCACGAGTGCATCATCGTGCTGGAGGACGACATGGTGACGTCGCCGTTTTTTCTGATGTATATGAACGAAGCGCTGGAGCGCTTTGCGAGCGATGACCGTGTCGTCAGCATTCATGGCTATGTGTATCCGGTGGAGGGGACGCTGCCCGAGGCATTTTTCCTGCCCGGCGCAGATTGCTGGGGCTGGGCGACCTGGCGGCGCGGGTGGGCCTGTTTCAATCCGGACGGCGCGCAGCTGCTGCGAGAACTGAAACAGCGCAAACTGGAGCACGCCTTCGATTACGAGGGAAGCTATCCCTACACCAAAATGCTCGAAGCCCAGATTGCGGGCACGAACGATTCCTGGGCAATCCGCTGGTATGCCTCGGCTTTTTTGCTGGGTAAGCTGACGCTATATCCTGGGCGTTCGCTGGTACACAACATCGGCAATGACGCGACCGGTACGCATTGTGACCAGTCCAGTGTGATGGATACGTCGCTTAGCGACCGTCCGATTAGACTCGAGGGTGTCGCCGTGGAATCCAGTACGCTTGTTCGGTGGGAGTTCTCCCGTTTTTTTAGCAGTAGGTCACGCCGTGGGATAACTGGCTGGATCAGGCGACTACTCGATTCGCTTACGTTGGAACGGGTCGCATGATTTCCGTTAGGGCATTGTTCCGAGATTGCCTGCCGCCGCTGGCTGTCCGTTGGCTGCAATGGTTGCGTGGTGGCGGCATTCGTTTTGAAGGGCAATACCAGAATTGGAGCGAGGCAAGCAAACACACTACCGGTTATGACGCCGATGCGATCCTCGCAAAGGTGTTGGAAGCTACTCTCAAGGTCAAACGTGGAGAGGCGGCGTTTGAACGTGATTCAGTCGTTTTCGACCAGGCTGAATACGTTTGGCCTGTATTGGCAGGTTTGATGTGGGCGGCTGCACGCAATCAGGGTCGCCTGAATGTACTGGATTTTGGCGGGGCATTGGGGAGCACCTATTTCCAGCATCGCCGGTTTTTTGGCGGCCTCGCCGACGTGCGCTGGAATGTGGTCGAGCAGGCGCATTACGTCAAATGTGGCAATGCGCAGATCGCGGAAGGATCGCTGCAGTTCTACCCCGACATTGCGGCCTGTCTCGCCGAACAGACGCCGAATGTGGTGTTGCTCTCCAGCGTGCTGCAATATCTGCCCGACCCGATGGCAACTCTAGACGAACTGGAACGGGTCGGCGCACAAGTGATGCTGATTGGCCGGACGCCATTCTCCGGAACCTCGGCGCACCATTTGTTGGTACAACTCGTGCCAGCGTCAATTTACCGGGCGAGCTACCCAATGTGGGTACTATCTGAATCACAATTTCTGTCGCGCCTGGCACAGCGCTGGCGCGTCGTCAGCCACTACGACGAGCCTGAAGGCTGGGTGCGTTCCCAAGAGGGGCTGCCGTTCAAGTTTGAAGGTTTGATATTGGAATCATGTTGATTTTGTCCCGATTGCGCGCGTACTTACGTGCTGTTTATTGTCGGCAGTCCTTCTTTCCTGGTCCGCTCGGGGTGTTTGTCAATCCCTTCTACCTGGCGCGCTCGGCCTTGCAGGAGGCAATGCGCGACAGCGCGGAAACACTCAATGGTCGCTTGCTCGATGTGGGCTGCGGCACAAAGCCATACCGTAACCTGTTCCATGTCAGCGAGTACGTGGGGCTGGATATCGACAGTCCGCCTGCGCGCGCGCGGGGGGTGGCCGATGTGTTTTATGCAGGCAAGGCATTTCCGTTCGATCCCGCTTCGTTCGACGCAGTGCTATGCAATCAGGTGCTGGAACACGTGTTCAACCCGGACGAGTTCCTGGCCGAAATCGAGCGTGTGCTGAAGCCCGGCGGTAAGTTGCTGCTGACGGTGCCCTTCGCCTGGGACGAACACGAACAGCCTTGGGATTACGCGCGCTATTCGAGCTTCGGTTTGAAAGCGCTGCTCGAAAAACAGGGTTTCCGGATACTCAACCATCGCAAGTTACGGGCGGATGTGTCGGTATTGTTCCAGTTGGCCAATGCGTATCTATACAAACTCACCGAGCGCTGGCCATTCTCTGCCAGACTATTGTTCAACGCGACGGTGATGGCGTTGTTTACGCTGATGGGACTACTAGGTGCGCGCTTCTTGCCGGATAATCCCGACCTTTACCTTGACCATGTGCTGCTAGCGGAGAAATCAGCGTGACCAACTATCTAAATCGTGAGGTGCTCATCACCGGCGGCCTCGGCTTCATCGGCTCGGCGCTGGCCAGACGGCTGGTCGAACTGGGCGCGAACGTCACGCTGGTCGATAGCCTGATTCCGCAATACGGCGGCAACCTGTTCAACGTCGCCGACATTGCCGACCGGGTGACGGTCAACGTCTGCGACGTGCGCGACCCTCACGCGATGGCGTATCTGGTGCGCGGCAAGGATTACCTGTTCAATCTGGCGGGGCAGACCAGCCATCTGGATTCGATGAGCGATCCGCAGACCGACCTCGACATCAATGCCTCGGCGCAGCTCTCGATTCTGGAGTCGTGCCGCAAGGCGAACCCGACCATCAAGCTGGTCTTCGCAAGTACACGCCAGCTCTACGGCAAGCCGGATTACCTGCCGGTGGACGAAAAACACCCGATTCGCCCGGTCGACGTGAACGGCATCAACAAGCTCGCGGGCGAGTGGTATCACCTGCTTTACAACAACGTCTACGGTATCCGCGCCTGCGCGTTGCGCCTGACCAACACCTACGGGCCGGGGATGCGGGTGCGCGACGCGCGCCAGACTTTTCTTGGCATCTGGGTGCGGCTGCTGATCGAGGGCAAGCCGATCAAGGTCTTTGGCGACGGCTTGCAGTTGCGCGATTTCAATTATGTCGATGACTGCGTCGACGCCCTGCTGTTGGCGGGGGGCAATGACGCTGCCAACGGCAAGATCTACAACCTGGGCAGCCGCGAAGTCATCAATCTCAAGGATCTGGCGGTGATGATGACCGCGCTGGCCAAGGGCAGCACGTTCGACCTCGTTCCGTTTCCCGCTGACCGCAAGGCCATCGATATCGGCGACTACTACAGCGACTACACCCTGGTCGAGCACGAGCTGGGCTGGACGCCCAAGGTCGGGCTGGCCGATGGCCTGGCGCGCACGGTCGAGTACTACCGCGAACACTGGCCGCATTACTGGGAGGCCAACGCATGATCCTGATGAACGATTTCAAGGCCGAGCCGTTGCCGATCCGCGAGGCGATGCAGGCAGCAGCGGCCCGCGTGTTCGAGTCCGGCTGGTACGTTCTGGGACGCGAGCTGGAAGCCTTCGAGCGTGAGTGGGCAACCGTTTGCGGTGTCGATCATGCGGTCGGCGTGGGCAACGGCATGGACGCCATCGAGATCGCCCTGCGCGCGTTGGATATCGGGCCGGGCGACGAGGTCATCACCACGCCGATGACGGCCTTCGCCACGGTGCTGGCGATTCTGCGCGCCGGGGCTACGCCGGTGCTCGCCGACATCGATCCCGACACGGCGCTGCTCTCCATGGACAGTGCGGAACGTTGCCTCACGCCGCAAACCCGTGCGGTCGTGCTGGTGCACCTTTATGGCCAGGTTCGCAACATGCCCGACTGGGTCGATTGGTGCGCGCAGCGCGGCATTGCACTGGTCGAGGATTGCGCACAGGCGCATCTGGCCGCGCAGAACGGCACGACGGCGGGCGCGTTCGGCGCGGCTGGAGCATACAGCTTCTATCCAACCAAGAATCTGGGTGCCATCGGCGACGGCGGGATGCTGGTCACACGCGAGCAAGCACTTGCCAAACGGGCTGCGACGTTGCGCAACTATGGCCAGAGTGTTCGCTACCATCACCCTGAGCTAGGGCTCAACAGTCGCCTTGACGAAATCCAAGCGGCGATTTTGTCGGCGCGCCTGCAATGGTTGGCAGAATTCACCCAGCGGCGGCGTGAGATCGCCACCGCTTACCGTATGGGTATTAACCATCCAGAAGTGCGTTTGCTCACCGCGCCCGAAGCGGAAAGTGCCCATGTCTATCACCTCTTCGTCGTGTGTTGCGAAGCGCGCGATGCGCTACAGGCGCATTTGCAGGCGCACGGCGTACAGACGCTGATCCACTATCCGATCCCCGTCCACCAGCAGCCGCCGTGCCTGGATATGCGACGCGATCCGCATGGGCTTGGTCATAGCGAATATCATGCCGCGCGCTGCCTTTCGCTGCCCTGTCATCCGCAGATGAGCGACGCAGATACGGCAGCGGTGATCGCGGCGGTGAACGATTTCTCCCCAGGCTGATGGAGCACTACGTAACCCTCTTCGATAGCCTGTTTCTGCCACAGGGACTAGCGCTGCATACCTCAATGGAGCGACACGCGGGTGAGTACACGCTGTGGGTGCTTTGCATGGACGAGGCCAGCTTCGATTTTCTGAAGACAGTCGAATTACCGAATATTCGCCTGTTACGGCTGGCTGAACTGGAGACGGATGCATTGCGCGCGGTCAAGCTAGAGCGCAGTATCGCCGAGTATTGCTGGACTTTGACGCCCTGCTCCATTCGCTTCGTGTTCGAAGCTGCGTCTGATGCCGAGCGGGTTACCTATCTCGATGCGGACATCTGGTTCCGTAAACCTCCTGCCGTGCTTTTTCGTGAATTGGATGATTCCGGCAAGGCGGTGTTAATCACCGATCATGGCTATGCGCCCGAGCACGATCAGTCCGCACTCAGCGGTCAGTATTGCGTGCAATTCGTCACGTTTACCCGGGCGGGTGAAGCGGTGCGGACTCGGTGGGAGGAACAGTGTCTGGAATGGTGTTACGCACGCGCTGAAGACGGAAAGTACGGCGATCAGAAATATCTGGATGAGTGGCCCGACAGATATCCAGGTTTGGTGCACGTTCTTTCGAACAGGGAGCTGACGCTTGCACCCTGGAATGCGTCACGCTACCCATACGGCCACGCAGTGTTCTGGCACTTTCATTCCTTGCGCATTATGCGAGTGCGTTCGAACGCCGTGCGTTTTCAGCTGGCGGCCTATCCACTGCCCTCCATGGTCAGAAAATTTGTATACATTCCTTATCTCGAAGACATGAAACGCGCAATTTCTTTCGCACAGCGCAAAGGTCACTGCGTACGACCCCAACAAAAACTTGGCCTGCTGGAATGGCTCAGGCATTTCGTGATTGCTATGTGGCTTCAGCTTTGGTGGGTTCAGACTAGACCTGCCAAAAACATGTGATGCTTGCTGGAAATTGATGAAGGCGGTTATCCAAGATGCGCGCATGCTTTCAAGCTTGCGATTTGAAATAATCCTGTATCCATATTGACCTGGGCTGACAAAGTATGAAGCGAACAATCGCAAACTTGGCTAACAAGCTATTTGAGCCACTTGGGTTCAAGTTGGTAGGGAACAAGTCCATCGAATTCACCATGAGTAGCATGCTTGCCCGGTTGAAAACCCGAGATGCGCTGCCGCGTAGCATAGTGGACATTGGCGCTTCAGATGGAAAATGGAGCGGTACATGTATGAAGTATTTCTCTTCGTCCAGATACCTGGCCATCGAAGCGCTTGAGGAAAGAAGCTCGTCACTTGCAACCCTCAAGCAAAAACACGCGAATTTCGATTACGAAATCTGCATAGCGGGGGAGGTGGACGGTGGACAGGCAGTTATATCCGTTGCCGACGATCTCGACGGCAGCACGGTGAACGCAGGGGGTGATGGCGCGCAGAGATCATGTCAGGTTCGGACGATCGACGCGCTGGTCTCGGAGCGTGGTTTACCCGGCCCGTACTTGCTTAAATTCGATACGCATGGATTCGAAATTCCGATTCTTGCGGGTTGTGTCGAAACGCTCCGGAACACCTCAGCAATCATTATGGAATGCTATAACTTCCGGGTTACTCCGGACACTTTCCGGTTTTATGAAATGTGCTCACACATGGAAAAACTCGGATTCAGACCCGCAGATATTGCAGACCCGATGCTGCGTAAGCACGATCATGTGTTCTGGCAGGTCGATATCATGTTTCTGCCTATTAGGGACACTGTGTTCGAATATGAGGCTTATGAGTGATTTTAGACCTCTGATGTGTCTTTTCTCTCACTCAGTACATCCGGCTCAATGAGATTCTGTTGTGTGACGCCATGCTTGAACGCTGAGCGGCATATCGAGCGCACGTTGCTTTCCGTGCTTGGGCAATCGATGCTGGCACGATCAGGAGCGACACTGGACTATACGATCCAAGATGGCGGTTCGCGTGACGGGACGCTGGCATTGGTCGAACGAGTGGTCAGCCAGTTTTCCGGACGGGACAATATCCGTATCCATGTGGTTTCGGTCGCCGATTCCGGAATGTACGACGCCCTCGCCAAAGGATTTGAGTGCAGCCCGCCGTGCGATGTTTACGCGTATCTGAATGCAGGGGACATGTACTCGGCGGGGGCTTTTGATATCGTGGCCGGGATTTTCAAGGGATACGGTGTCCACTTTCTGACTGGCATGAATACTATCCTGAACGAAGCAGGTCATGTGGTGGATACACTCCTGCCTCCCCGATACCGTCGCAGCCTTCTAGAACAAGGCGCTTACGGAACCCTGCTGCCGTGTGTGCAGCAGGAATCAACTTTCTGGAGTGGAAAGTTACAAGCGGCGGTGGATCTTGACCGACTGCGTAAATACCGATATGCCGGCGATTTCTTTCTGTGGCAATCGTTTGCCAGACAGGCTCCGCTTGAGGTGGTGTCAGCTTGGCTGGGCGGGTTTTGCGTCCATGAGGGTCAGTTGAGTGCTGTGCATTTAAAGGACTATCTGGCCGAGGCACGGCGAACGATACCTCGCATCTCAACGGTGGCGTATGTGGGCGCACGTGCCGAGAAGCTACTATGGCATCTACCCAATAAACTCAAGCGAAGGCTCAATCCCGGAATGTTTGTGTTCGATTCGGCATCGAACATCTACATCCCTGCGGGGCAACTCCGATAGCCCGCGTTTGCGATCATTTACATGCCTCTAGTAACACTCATTACTGTTGTACGGAACGACTCAGAAGGTTTGCGCCGAACATTGGATAGTGTGGCCGCACAAACCTTCAGGGACTTCCAGTTCGTCATGGTCGATGGAGTCTCGACCGACGGCACAATCGACCTAATCCGTCAGGCTCCACGTGTGGATACTTGGATCAGCGAGCCGGATGAGGGTATTTACCACGCGATGAACAAGGGGGTGGCGCTGGCGGACGGCGAGTGGCTGTTGTTCATGAATGCAGGCGATGAATTTGGGCACGCTTGTCCAAGCTGATTTCGACCACATGAACGTCCGCCACCAATCGGTGCTGTACCGCAAATCGCTGCACGAGGTGTTTGGGCTCTATGTGGTCGGCCGTGGAGTGACGATTTCCGATTTCGTTTTTTTTCTTTCGATTGCCAATCGCCGCTGGGCGTACTGCTCGCACCCGATTTCCGTCTGCGACAAAGCGGGTGTTTCGGGCAAACCGCCGCATTTCTACCAGCGCATGGCAGCCGAACTGCTATTCGGTCGCCGCAGCCGGGTCGCTGTGGCAGCGATCCTGCTGCTGCACCCGTTATACCGTTTTCTGAAGCGCAATGTGCTCGGAAAACGCTGATCGGAGCCGCGACACATGATTTCGGTTTGCCTGGCCACCTACAACGGCGGTGCCTACGTTGGCGAGCAGCTGCGCTCGGTGCTAGCACAGTTGGGGCCGGATGACGAGGTGGTGGTATCGGACGATGGCTCGACCGATGACACGCTTGTAGTCATCGCCAGTCTCCACGACTCCCGGATTCGGTTGCTGGACGGCTGCGGCCAACTCGGTGTGATCAAAAACTTCGAGCGCGCGTTGCGCGCGGCGCGCGGCGAACGGATTTTTCTATGCGACCAGGATGACGTTTGGCTGCCCGGCAAGGTCGAACGCTGCCTGATAGCACTGGCCGATTACCCACTCGTGGTGACCGACTGCGCCGTGGTGGACGGCGAGTTGAAGCCGCTTTCGCCGTCATTCTTCCGCCTGTGCCATTCGCGCCCAGGGGTGCTGCACAATCTCTGGAAAAACACCTATCTCGGCTGCTGCATGGCTTTTCGACGGGAGCTGTTGCAGGTCGCGCTGCCTTTCCCCAATCGCATCCCCATGCACGACATGTGGCTAGGGATGATCGCGGAAATCCACGGCGGGACCTGTTTTGTGCCGGAGCCGCTGCTGCTGTATCGCCGACATGGCGGCAATAACTCCGACGCGGCAGGCAGAAGCACGGCCAGGTTCAGCAAGATGATCGCCGACCGCGCTTTCCTCGCCTCGCTGGTTGCGGCCAGAACGCTCCGGAACTGGCTGCCCTGACCCTGCCGCACAGGAGCCCATCATTCGGATTTCCGTTATCACCGTCGCTTTCAACGCTGCCGACAGCATCGTCGACACGCTGTGCTCGGTGCAGGCCCAGACCCATCCCGACATCGAACATATCGTGGTGGACGGCGCTTCGACCGATGGCACGCTGGCGCTGATTCGCGCTCATCAGACCGGCTCGATGAGGCTGATTTCTGAACCGGATCATGGCATTTATGATGCCATGAACAAGGGCGTCGCTGCGGCCACCGGCGAGGTGGTCTGTTTCCTGAACGCAGACGATCTCTACGCCGATGCGGATGTGCTCGCCCGGGTCGCGGCGCAGATGGTGCAGGAGCATCTGGATGCCTTGTTCGGCGATGTGGTATTTTTCCACGTCAGCAACCCGCAACAGTCAATCAGGCGCTATTCATCGCGCCGCTTCCGGCCTGCGCGCATCGCCTGGGGGTGGATGCCTGCGCATCCGGCGCTGTTCTTGCGACGGGAAGTGTACGAGCGGACCGGGCCTTTCAGAACGGATTACCGAATTGCTGGGGATTTCGAGTTCATCGTTCGCGCCTTTGGAAGAAACACGCTGCGTTACCATCATCTCTCAGAAGTGCTAGTGCGTATGCGTACTGGCGGCATCAGCACGGGGGGCTGGCGGAATACTATTTTGCTAAATCGGGAAGTGCTACGTGCCTGCCGGGAAAATGGCATCAAAACAAATATGCTGAAAATACTTTCCAAGTACCCAGCCAAGTTGCTGGAATACTTTCACACATGAAGGTGCTGGTTACCGGAGCCAATGGCTTTGTCGGTCGTTTCTTGTGTGAGTGCCTCAAAGCACATGGGCATGTCGTTATACCTGTGGTACGGCGTGTTAGCAGCCTCGCAGGCGAGGTGGTCGTTGGCTCTATCAATGGTGAGACCGATTGGGCTTCTGTGCTCGCCGACTGCGATGCAGTCGCCCATCTCTCCGCCCGTGTTCATGTTATGAACGAAGATTCTCACGACCCGCTGGCGCTCTATCGTGCAACCAACACCGATGCCACGCTTAATCTCGCCCGTCAGGCAGCCCAAGCCGGGGTCAAGCGCTTCGTCTTCATCAGTACCATCAAGGTCAACGGTGAAGGACGCGACGTGTCTTATCGCGAAACAGATGCGGCTGCTCCCATGGACGCCTATGCAATATCAAAATGGGAGGCCGAGCAGGGTTTGCAGCAGATTGCTGCGGATACCGGACTTGAAGTCGTCATCCTGCGACCGCCGCTGGTGTATGGGCCGGGGGTGAAGGCGAACTTCCTGCGATTGATGCAAGTCATCAAAAAAGGTTGGCCGCTGCCGCTGGGCGCGATACGCAATCGGCGCAGCCTGTTGTATCTGGGTAATTTTGTCGATGCGATCCGGGTGTGTATCGAGCACCCGGCTGCTGCGGGGCAGACGTTTTTGCTGGACGATGGCGAGCCGGTTTCGACGCCGGAACTGATTCGGGCGGTGGCAAAATCTTTGGGCCGACCGGCACGGCTGCTGGCGGTGCCGGTCGGCGTACTGGAATTGGCCGGAGCGTTGCTGGGCAAGCGCGCGGCGGTGGCGCGGCTGACCGGTTCGCTTTATGTGGATAGCTCGGTGATTCGGTCACGCCTGGGGTGGACACCACCGTTTTCGATGGAAGTCGGATTGGCAGCGACGGTGGCACCTCTTACATGATGTGGGTTGCGCCTTTATTTGCGTTTGTCAGCTGCTGGCTGGCGCTTGCCTGGCTGCTGCGACGTGGCGGCCGCCTGCCAATGGATCACCCCAACGCCCGCTCGCTGCACGAAACGCCAACACCGCGCATCGGTGGCCTGGGCATCATGGCCGGGGTGGCAGTGGGCAGCGTGTGGTTGGCCAACGGTGAATTGCTGCCGATCATGCTGGCGGCGTTTTCCCTCACTGCCCTGTCACTGCTGGACGATATGCGCGGTTTGCCGGTGGCGCTGCGCTTTCTGGCACATTTTGTTGCGGCCACGGCATGTTTGTTGGCGCTGGGGCTGACGGGCTGGGTGCTCGTGGGCGCGGTGCTCGGCGTTGTCTGGATGACCAATCTCTACAATTTCATGGATGGCGCGGATGGGCTGGCGGGCGGCATGACCGCAATTGGTTTTGGCGCGCTGGCGCTGGCGGCATGGCTGGGCAGTGCGCCGGAACTGGCGGCATTGTGCGCGGCGATTGCGGCGGCGGCACTGGCTTTCCTGGGCTTTAATTTTCCTCCAGCGCGGATATTCATGGGTGACGCCGGATCGATTCCGCTGGGGTTTCTGGCTGCCGCGTTCGGCATTCTGGGCGCGCAGCAGGATGTATGGCCGTGGCTGTTTCCGCTGCTGGTTTTTTCGCCGTTCATCGTTGATGCGAGCGTGACGCTGTCGAGGCGCGGATTGCGTGGCGAAAAAATCTGGCGGGCGCATCGTTCGCATTATTACCAGCGCGTGGTGTTGCTGGGCGCGTCGCACCGCCAGCTGGCATGGGCGGCTTATGCGCTGATGCTGGCCTGCGCTGTACTGGCGTTCCTGATGCTGCGCTTGCCGCAGCTCACGGCATTGCTGCTTATACTGGCGGCCGCACTCTATCTGCTTATCTTTCTGGCCATTGACCGACGCTGGAACCGACTCCGCAATGAATTTTAATTCCCGTACTTCCGCCATCATCCTGCACGACATTCTGGTCGCTGCGCTGGCCTGGCTGGGTGCGTACTGGCTGCGCTTCAATCTCGCGGTGCCGCCCGAGTATCAGGCTGATGCGCTGTCCACGCTGGTTTGGGTCGTGCCGTTGCAGGCGGTGGTGTTCTGGCGCTTCGGCCTGTATCGCGGCATCTGGCGCTTTGCCAGCCTGCCCGATCTCAAACGCATCGTGCTGGCGGTGGGGCTGGCGGCGGTGATGATTCCTGTGGTGTTGATCCTGTTCCGTATCCATGCCGTGGTGCCGCGCTCGGTGCTGATTCTCGATCCGCTGCTGCTGCTGATCGTGATGGGCGGTAGTCGGCTGGCCTACCGCGCCTGGAAAGAGCATCGTTTGGCCAGCGTGCTGCATCCTTCAAGCCGCCCGGTGCTGGTGGCAGGCGCAGGTTCGGCAGCCGACTTTTTGCTGCGCGAACTGGCGCGTAACCCGGCGGGTTTTCACGTGGTGGGGTTGCTCGACGACAGCCGTGACAAGCAGCGGCGGCTGGTGCAGGGCATTCCGGTAGTGGGCGCACTGGATGAGGTGGCGATCCACGCCCGCAAGATGGAAGTGCAGGACATTGTGCTGGCGCTGCCATCGGCCGCCCACGATGTGCGCAAGCGCATCACCCAGTTGAGTACCGAGGCCGGACTGAATGTGCTGACGATTCCATCGCTCGAAGATCTGGTGGCGGGGCGGGTGTCGGTATCCACGCTGCGCCGGATCGAGCTCGACGATCTGTTGGGGCGTGATGCGGTAGCGCTCGACGACAGCGGCCTGCATCAGTTGCTGACGGGACAGATTGTGATGGTCACGGGTGCCGGTGGGTCGATCGGGTCGGAACTGTGCCGCCAGATTGCGCGCTTTGCACCCGGCAAGCTGGTTCTGTTCGAACAGTCCGAGTTGGCCTTGTATTCAATGGAACAGGAGCTGCCCCAGCGCTTTCCCTGCATGCAGATCGTGCCGGTGATCGGCGACGTCAAGAACGCCATCTGGGTAAACCGGGTGATGGCCGAACACCGCCCCGCCGTGGTGTTCCATGCGGCCGCCTACAAGCATGTGCCGCTGATGGAAAACGCCAATGCCTGGGAGGCGGTGCGCAACAACGTGCTGGGCACCCAGGTGGTGGCCGCCGCTGCGCAGGCGCAGGGCGTAGCCAAGTTCGTGATGATCTCCACCGACAAGGCGGTCAACCCGACCAACGTCATGGGGGCGACCAAGCGGCTGGCCGAGATGGCCTGTCAGGCGATGCAGCAACCGAGTGGTACGCGTTTTGTGTCGGTGCGTTTCGGTAATGTGCTCGGCTCGTCGGGCAGTGTGATCCCCAAGTTCCAGCAGCAGATCGAGGCGGGCGGGCCGGTGACGGTGACGCATCCCGACATCACGCGCTATTTCATGTCGATCCCCGAAGCCGCGCAACTGGTGTTGCAGGCCGGACTGATGGGCGAGGGCGGCGAGATCTTCGTGCTCGACATGGGCGAGCCGGTAAAAATTGCCGAGCTGGCCAGCCTCATGATTCGCCTGTCGGGCGCGGACGAAACGCGTATTCGCATCGAATACACCGGCCTGCGCCCCGGCGAAAAGCTTTATGAAGAATTGCTGGCCGACGACGAATCGACCTTGTCCACGCCGCATCCCAAATTGCGCGTAGCCAAGGCGCGCGCGGCTAATGCGGACTGGCATGCCGAATGTCTGGCCTGGCTGGCGCAGGCTGATCCGCACGACGAAGCAACAGTCAAAAAGCAGTTAAAAGCCTGGATGCCGGAATACCAGCCAGGGTCGGCGTGAGCCTTTAGCGGCGCGGTGTGCGCGCCAGCTGTTCGTAAAGATCCAGCGTTTGGTCCAGCATCTCCTGTAGCGGAAAAAAGTCGCCAGCCGGAACCGCTGGGGGGGATTGCAGCAGCTGCGCGACCCGCTGGAAGGCGTCGTTGATGTTGCCAAGAGGCAATAACCCCGCCGGATAAACCGTCCGCAAAATTTCCCCCACGCCGCCGTGGTCGTAACCGGCTGTCGGCACGCCCAGCTGCAGCGCCTCCAGCGTGGTGCGACCAAACGATTCTGGCTGGGTGGACAGCGATAGCACCAGGTTCGATATCGCCAGAATGTTTTTCAGATCGTCGCGCTGGCCGGTGAAACTGATGTCATTTTCCAGTTCCGTGCTGCGTACCCGGTAGCGTAGTTTGTGCAGATAGCGCTGCTTGGACGCAGACGCGCCACCGGCGATCAGGCCATGTACGGGCAGTCCGCGTCGCTTCAGCCGCGCAATCAATTCGATCAGGTCTTCGTGCCCTTTCAGTCGCGTGATGCGGCCGGGAAGGGTGACCAGCAGCTTGCCGGCCGCTTGCGGAAACTGGACAAAAAACGCCTGCTGCCAGGCCGGGTCGGGTTTCCAGCCATGCGGATAGGCCGTACTCTCGACACCGCGATGAATCACCTGAATGCGCTCCGCTGGCGTGTCAGGGTATTCGCGCAGGATGTATGCACGCACGGTATTCGACACCGCAATTACCCGTTCGCCTTGCGTCATGATGCGGCTGTAACGATTGACGCCATACAGGCCATGCACTGTGGTGACGAAACGCGGACGCGTGGCCGGGTTCATGCCGCGCCACGCGAGATAAGCGATCCACGCAGGCACGCGCGAACGGGCGTGGATGATGTCGACCTTTTGCTCGAGCAGGAATTTGCGCAGCTTGCCGACCAGCAGCAGCGTTTTGAAGCGCTTGCGGCCAATCGGCCAGGCGAAGTGCTCACCCCCCGCGGCAACCAGGGACGACACCTGACGCCCGCCGGCCGATATCACCAGTGCGCGGTGGCCGCGCGCCACCAACGCTTGCGCGATCTCGAGCGTGCCGCGTTCCACCCCGCCTGATTCGAGCGCGGGCAGCAACTGCAATACCGTCAGTATTTTTTCTTCAGCCATTCCATAATCCATGCGGCGCAGCGGTCGGCCTCAGCCAGCGGTTGTGTGTTGGGGTTTAATTGTTCATGTGCACACCAGCTTGCAAAGCGCGTGATGCGATGGGCGTCGGCAAGGCGTGAAATCGCCCAGCCAATGCGGCTTCTTGGGTTGACTGGCAGATCAAACACGCCGACATCGGCACCTGCCGACAGTGCTTCGTAAACCATCGAGGCGCTGTCGGGCGTGACCCACACCGTGCCGCTGTGGGCGAATTGATCGGGCAGCCAGTCGGGTGGGGTGGCCGTATGGGGAACGACAGTCAGCCTGGGGTGCGCCGGCAGCATTGACAGAAAATCCGTTGGCGTGCGGCGCGACGTGGTGAGCGTCCAGTGGATTCCGGGCGTGCGCGCGAGGATGCTTTTGATCTGAACCTGTATTGCATCGCTATCCCATTCAAAATGCGACGAGACCCCGCCAATCAGGATCAGCCCATGTTCCGGGTTGCGCGCGCTGGATGGGCGAATGCGGTTGAGCGCCCCCTCGGTGACCAGCGTATGCGCATCCGCCGCGACGCCATCGTGCTGCGGCAAAATGCACAGATCGAACCAGCGGCGCGGCAGGCTCGGTTTCATCAACACCACCGCACGGCCCCCGCACGCGCGCCGCGCCGCCAGCAGCGTCAGATGTGTGGCGTGTCCGGCACCGATGATCAGGTTGGGGGTGGGCAGGACATCGACCCCGCGCATACTGCGTGTCAGCCAAGCCAGCAGCGCGCGTCCCCGCGATTGCGCGGGCAGGGTAAACACCTGCGCGGGATGCAATCTCCCCAGGGCTTCCGCCAAGCCGCGCGACTGGTTTTCGTGCCCCGGCTTGCCATCGGTGATGAGCCAGACGATCAACAGGGTGTGATTCCGGGCGTGCAATGGTTCGACAGTGCGATGGGTATCGGGCCGGATTTCAAACAACACGCTTCCGCCAATAACCCGGCTCACGATGGCTGTGCATGATTGCAATAATCAGCACATGGTCTGGCTCGACGGTGTACAGAATGGCATAGGGAAAAATGCGGGTTAGACAGCGCCGGATATCTTCTTCAAACACGCTCCATCTATCGGGCGCATCAAGAATAAGTTGTATGGCGTGTTCGATTGCGGTGATAAAGCGAAACTCCAACCCTGCCTGGCAGGCGGCGTCATGCCGGGCAGCCTCCTCATATTCGGCAAGGGCGTCTGGGTGGAACTCAAATCTCACCGCGAAAACATCTGTCGAATACGTGACAGCGCTTCATCCCCCGGGATGGTCTGGACATGTCCGTTGCGGACATCGTCGCGCCGGCGCAGTGACTCATTGACCCAGAGGGTGCGGGTATAACCCTCTTCCAGCGGATCCAGGCTATCGGCCAGGCGATCGGCAAGCAATGCGCGCGCCTCGCTAGGCAGGGAAAGCGCTTCTTCGGCAATCTGTTCAACGGTCAGGCTCATGAGATGGACTCCTGCTTATGCGAGCAAATTGTAGCCATGAACCTTATTTTTCCCAACTTCGTGCGAGTGCGGATGCCCACGAATAAGGCTCGGCGTCGAGCGCCGGCGTGTTGCCTTCGATCAGATCAATCAGCAATTCCGCCGAAGCTGGCGCAAGCGTCACCCCGTAGCGGTAATGCCCGGCATTGATGAATACATTTTCGAAATCAGGATGCCGGTCGATGATCGGAATGTTGTCCGGCGAACCCGGCCGCAATCCCGCCCAATGCTGCACCGGTTGCACATCCGCCAGCGCAGGCAACAGTTCGGCGGCTTCAGCGTGCAGCCGCAGCCGCGTGGGGTCATCAGTCGATTTGTCAAAACCCACATCTTCCAGCGTGCTGCCCACCAGCACATGACCGTCCCGGCGCGGAATCAGATACAGCCCGTTGCGATACACAATCGTGTCGAGCACACCGGCTTCCAGCTTGAACAGCAGCATCTGCCCGCGAATCGGGCGGATATTGGGCATGGCAGGCAGGTTCGGCAACGCAGAGCCTGCCCATGCCCCCGTGGCCAGCACAAACTGGTCTGCCGTATACGTACCCTTTAACGTGTGAACAGCCACCATGCGTCTGCCTTGGCTGGAAACCGACTCGACCGCGCAATGCGTGTGGATGACCCCGCCCAGCCGGGTAACCGCTTCGCGCAACGCCGCCACCAGGCGCGGATTGCGAACCTGGGCGATATCGGGTAACCAGAGGGTGCCGTCGGATTGCGCAGGTTCACGCTGTGCGGCCAGACCGTGCGCCTGGCACCAGGCAAGCGCGGCATCCGGCTCAGCCACCTCCCGCACCTGCATCCCGCAGCGCCAGTATTCAGCGCGCATCCCTGATTGCGCTTCAATCGCCGCGATCCAGTCTGAATAGGCAGTCATCGAAAGCAGCGCAAGCCTCGATAAAGGCTCGGCGTAGTCCCACGGCAACAACGGCGACACAATGCCGCCGCCCGCCCAGGACGACTCGGCTCCGGCTTCGCCGCGTTCCAGCAACGTCACGCGAACGCCGCGCTGCAAAAGCGTCAGCGCAACACTCAAGCCCGAGACGCCAGCGCCGATAACAAGGGAATGCTCAGTCAAGGAAGATTACAGCCAAGGATTCAGGCCGCACATTCTAGCAATGAGACCGCTGGTCGGTGCAAAGTGGAATTCGCTGCGAGGCTGTCGATAGAATCAATTATGGAAAAAAAACTCCCATTACGCGGCATTCGGAAGGGTCGGTCTTTGCACTGGCAGCCCGGGTTCACGCTGATCGAACTCATCATTGCCTTGGCCATAGCGGCGATTCTTATGACCGTGGCTATCCCCAACTTTCAAATTTTTGTATTGAACGGCCGCATCTCGGCGCAAGCAAATGATTTCATGGGCGCGCTGGGTTTGGCCAGGAGCGAGGCAATCAAGCGTGCCACGCGCGTGTCCATCTGCAAAAGCGCAAACGGCACCGCCTGCACAACTTCTGGCAGTTGGGCGCAGGGCTGGGTTGTTTTTGTCGATGGGGGCACTGCAGGGACAGTCGATGGTACGGACTCTGTTCTACAAGTGCATGGCGCCCTGGATGGGAACACCACTTTTGTTGGGAACGGCACAGTAGTTAATTATTTTGCATATCAAGCAAGCGGATATGGAACGCAGAACGGCACGATCTCGTTGTGCCCGCCGAGTCCTGCGGCAGTTGTGGGGCGTGACATCGTGATATCGAACACGGGTCGTGCCCGTGTCCAGAAACCGCCAACAAGTGCATGTACTTGAGGAATAAAGAAGCTATGCGTCAATCCGGTTTTACCTTGCTGGAAGTGCTGGTCGCGATCCTGGTGCTGTCTATCGGTCTGTTGGGGCTGGCTGGCTTGATGGCATCGAGCATCCGCAACAACCACAGCGCTTACCAGCGTACTCAGGCTACCTGGCTTGCCTACGACATGATCGATCGTATGCGTGTCAATCGTGCCAACGCGATCTCGTCTGCAAACAACTACAACATTGCAATTGGCACGGCCACATCCGGTTCGAGTGGTTTGGCAGGCGCCGATGTGACAGGTTGGAAAACCACCCTGGCCAATGCACTTCCCGCAGGAGATGGCTCTGTGGCGGTTGATTCAACTTCAAGGGCAGTCACCGTTATCGTCCAGTGGAATGATTCGCGCGGTACTGGAGGCAACAGTGCCCAGCAATTGCGCGTGGATACCCAGCTATGAACAAACTGATTTTTATTAGAGGTGCCCGCCCTCGCCAGCAAGGCTTCAGCCTGATTGAATTGATGGTGGCGATGACGATTGGCTTGGTTGTGCTGGCAGCGGTAGGTTATGTGTATCTGAGCAGCCGCCAATCCTTTCGCTTGGCCGACAGCATGTCGCGCATGCAGGAAAACGCCCGCCTGGCCATCGAAACGATGGCGCGCGATGTGCGGATGGCAGGCTACGTAGGGTGTGGCAATTTGCAGAATGCCACGGTCACCACCATCGCCAACCCGCCGGTTATTGCCATATCGCCGGCAACCGTGATAACCGGGTTGGATTCCGGGGCATCAACAGCAAATTTTGCTGGGACAATAATTACGCGTCCTGCGGGCGACACGATTTCGGTCATGGGCGCATTTGGCGGTGGCGTTGGTTTGGTCGGTAATCTGGACCCTTCCAATGCGAACGTGCAAATCAGTGGAAATCCCTACAGTTTTGCGGTCGGCGATGTGCTCGTTGTAAGTGATTGCACCGAGGCGGATGTTTTTCGCCCGACAACCGTATCTTCTAGTGGTTCCGTCACCATGGCCCATGGGAATAGCACCAATACCGGCAATCGCGTTGGTACCTATGGACCCGATGGAGTCGTTTTTAAGGTGGATCGGTATATCTACTTCATCGGCATCAACCCGGCCGGCAAGCGCTCGCTCTATCGTACCAACCTCGCCACAGGCACAGCGGCAGACACATCAGAACTGGTCGAGGATGTTTGGGATATGCAGATCACGTATGGTCGGGATACCAATGCAGACGGATCGGCCGACACCTACGGTGACGCAACCGCGGTGGGAACGAACTGGGCGCAGGTGGTGAGTGCCCGGATTAGCCTGCTGCTGGTCAGCCCCGAAAATAACATCGTGTCTTCACCTCAAACGTACAACTTTAACGGTGCGGCGGTATTGGCCGGTGACAGGCGGCTCTACCAAGTGTTGACAACTACCATAGCGGTGCGCAATCGCGCGTCCTGATGCATGAGATGAACACACAGATGATGCGAAACTCTAACTCGCAGCGCGGCGCAGCACTGGTAACCGGGCTGATCTTCATGGTCGTGCTGACCCTGCTCGTGGTCTCGGCGATGCGCGGCACCATTCTGGAAGAGAAAATGTCGGGTAATGCCCGTGACGCCGATCTGGCTTTTCAGTCTGCCGAAGCGGCATTGCGCGCGGGTGAGAAGGTGCTGAACGGTGCCACCTTGCCGACATTCTCTGCTAGTGGTGCCTATCTTACGGTGGGTAGCAGAGACGATGCATACTGGTTGTCTACCCACAACTGGACGACCAACTCTGTGGCGTATGGCAGCGTGCCTAATGGCGTCGCTGCCGCGCCGCGTTATGTCATCGAGCAATTGCCGGCAGTGCCTTCCGCCGGATTCAGCAAAAAAGCCGGGATCATCCCTGAAACTGGCTACTACAAGGTCACTGCGCGCGGCGTGGGTGGCAACCCCAATACGCTCAGGTTGGTGCAAACCACCTACCGCCGTTGATGGAACATCGAAAAGGAACCGTCATGAACCACATTCGCTCTGGCATTCTGGGAGTGTTGCTGATGTTGGGAATACTCCCGGCTTCCGCGATCGATGTCGCCCAAAAACCTGTTTTCCTTAACCCGCCCGATCCGCGTGTGATGCTGGTGATGTCGCGCGACCACGAATTGTCGAAAAAAGCCTACAACGACCACAGTGATCTCAATGGCGACGGGATACTGGAAACGACGTATACCGACACTATCGATTACTACGGATATTTCGATCCCAAGAAGTGTTATGTCTACAGCAGCACGGGCAGCGGTAGATTTGAACCGGCAGGCCTTGCAACCAACCCAACTTCCCCGTCAACAACCGGCCATCAATGTTCGAGCCAGTGGAGCGGCAACTTCCTCAACTGGGTAAGCATGACCCGCATGGATGTGCTGCGTAAAACCTTGTACGGCGGTTTACGTTCAACCGACGATAACAGCTCGACTGCCGCGCTGGGCGCCACCGTGCTGGAGCGCACCTTGCTACCCAACGATGTCCACGCCTTTTCCAAAGTGTTCGCGCCGTCGGGCGGCGCCACGGATATGGCGAAATACACGCCTTACAGCAATGCCAGCATGTCTTTTTGTAATGTGACGGCTGGATCAGGGTTCTCAAGCAGCAGCACTGCTGTACCCGTTATTCAGGTCGCCAGCGGCGCATTCCCGCGTTGGGCCATGACGGAGCATCCACAATGCGGTACCGGTAGCGGGGACAAACCCGGCAGTTTGACGACTACCGTTACAGCACGGGTAGCGGTTTGCGCGCCGGGCTTGCTCGAAGACAATTGCACGCTGTATGGCAGCAACCGCAAACCCACCGGCTTGTTGCAACAGTATGGTGAAAAAGAGGCGCTGGCGCGTGTGCAGTTCGGCTTGCTGACCGGCAGCTACTCCAAAAACAAGTCGGGTGGTGTGCTGCGTAAAAACACCTCCTGGTTGACCAACAATGCGACGACTGCGGACGATGAGATCAGTTCGACCACCGGTCAATTTATCAACCAGACGACCACCAGTACCGGAATTATCAACACCATCAATCGCATCCGTATTTCGGGTTGGGATTACTCGACCGGAAAACATCAAAACAGTTGTAACAGCCCTGGCATCCTGACATTCACTGATGGCCAATGCGTGGACTGGGGCAACCCTTTGGCCGAAATGTACCTGGAGACCCTGCGTTATTTTGCGGGAAAAACCAGCCCTACAACGGCATTTGATAGCGACTCAACGGAACAAACCCATTTGCCTTCCTTGCCCACGGTGGCATGGGTAGATCCTTTGCCGAGCAGTCAATGGTGCGCGTTGTCAAACACGGTCGTGCTTTCCACCGGTCTCAACTCGTTTGACCGTGACCAGTTGACGGGGCATGGAATCACCGGCCTGGATGTAGTCAGCCTGACCAATGCAGTGGGTACAGCCGAAGGGGTGATGGGTACGTATTTGATTGGTAGCAATGGCGTGACGTCGGACAATCAATGTTCGGGTAAATCGCTATCCAGCCTGAGCGATGCCAGCGGCATCTGCCCTGAAGTCCCCAGTCTGGAAGGTGGCTACGGTCTTGCCGGCCTGGCTTACGCCAACCAGACGCTGGATTTGCGTCCGCTGTATCAAACTAATCGGACCATTCGTTGGGGGGCTGCCAGCACCAACCCTAACCTGGCTTTCGCAGCCCGCCAGCCCATGGCGACTTATAGTGTCGCCTTGGCTGAAAGCTTGCCTAAATTTGAAATCCCGGTGTCAGGTGGGACGGTGACCTTTTTGCCGGCGTGTCAGGCGAATTCGACAGGGACTGCAACTGCAACCTCGTCAGGCTGGCGCGTCTGCTCCCTAACTGATCTTCGTGTGACCAGTTTGGTCACGAATGGGAGCGGCCAGCCTATTTCAGGAAGCCTGGACGCTGCCTGGGAAGATTCCACCTGGGGTAATGACTATGACATGGACGGTGTGTCCCAACTGGATTTTTGCGTAGGCAATGCGTGTAGTCCAAGTATTGCCACCAATTCAATCAAGATCACCGCACAAGCGACTCGTGCAGCAGCGGGTCATGCCCTGCGCTTTGGCTATATCGTGACGGGCACTTCACAGGATGGGACGTATCTTGACATATTGCGACCTGGAGGTGAGAACTTTACCAGTCTGCCCGCACCTTCCACCGTGACCGTACCCACATCGCGTACATTTACGACGGGTACATCCACCGCCAAGCTGCTGGAAAGCCCGTTGTGGTATGCAGCCAAATATGCGCGGTCGGACTGGGACACCAAAAGCAATGCGACGGGCCAACCTACTGCAAGCGGAACGTGCATGCCGGGCGATTGCATCCCTGACAACCTCTTCAAGGTCACGAACCCGGCGGGATTGTTTGACGCGTTGGGCAAGGTATTTGAGCAGGCAGCCAATGCCGATGCGTCGGCGTCGGCGATCGCCAGCAATTCGACGCGTCTCGATACTAATACCCACATTTATCAGGCGGTGTTCCATAGCCCTGCCTGGACGGGTGAACTAAAATCCATCCCGCTGAGTTCGACCGGCGTGCCGGGAACCATGATTTGGGAGGCGGGTAGCCTGATCCCTGCCGCGGCCAGCCGCAATATCAAGACATGGAATGGCCAAGCCTGGAATGTGGCCACTAGCGGGGGGCTGGATTTTGCGTGGGGTAGTTTGACGACAACGCAACAAACGTCGATAGGCAATTCAGCTGTCCTCAGCTATCTGCGTGGCGACCAAACAAACGAAAAACCCAGTGGGCCTTACCGCAAACGCACAACGTTGTTGGGCGATATCGTTAATTCAGATCCGCATTATGTGGCGATGGAAAGCTATGGGTATGACCAGCCGGGTAGCGGTTTGGCGGCGACCGAGCAAGCTGCCTATACCACCTACCGAACTGGAAGCACGGGCGTAACAAAGGTGACACGCAAGAAAATGCTGTATGCGGGTGCGAACGACGGCATGCTGCACGCTTTTAACGAAGCAAACGGAATCGAGTTGTTCGGCTATGTGCCCAATGCCGTGGTCGGGAATTTGAGCAAGCTGTCGGATCCCCATTATCAACATAATTATTATGTGGATGGCTCGCCCAACTCGGGTGATGCCTACTTGGGGAGTGGGTGGAAAACCGTGCTGTTGGGAACGCTGGGCGCCGGCGGCAAAGCGGTTTTCGCCCTGGATATAACCGATCCCGACAGCTTCGATGCCGCCAAGGTGATGTGGGAATTCACCGATGCCAGCGACCTGGGCAACATCATGGGCCGCGCTCACGTTGCACGCATGAACGATGGAAACTGGTATGCAGTGTTTGGCAATGGTTACAACAGCAGCAACCAGCACTCGGTGCTGTTCATAGTTCCGCTCGACAAGACCTTGGGCTTGCCAGTTCGAAAAATTGATACGGGTGTTGGCTCTGACAACGGACTGTCCGAACCAGCATTACTGGATGATGACGGTGACCGGATCATTGACACTATTTACGCAGGTGATCTGAAGGGCAATCTCTGGAAATTCGATGTGTCGGGCAGTAATGCGGGCACATGGGATAGCGCTTACATGAGTGGCAGTACGCCAGCTCCCTTGTTCACGGCCACAGATGGGTCCACGCCGACGCCCGTGGCGCAGCCTATCACCAGCGCCCTGGAAATCGGCGCGTCCCCGAGTGGTACTAGCGGCTATATGGTTTACTTTGGCACGGGCAAGTATCTGGGTAATACCGATATAGGCAACATCGCGACTCAAACGGCATACGGTATCCTGGATTCGGGTACAAAAATCACAACAGGCCGCAGCGCGCTTCAATCGCAAAGCTTTGTCTATGAGGGCCCACGCTCATCCACTGATACAAGCGAAATCCGTGTGGTAGGAGCTAACCCGGTGGGCTATGCGGGGGGCATACGCGGCTGGTATCTGGATTTACTGTCACCGAATACGCCATCAGCACTTGGGGAGCGCATCGTGAGTTCGCCGCTGCTGAGGTTTGGGCGTGTGATTCTCACCTCGATCGTGCCGTCGGCTGCGCCTTGCGAACAGGGCGGCTATAGCTGGATTACCGAAGTGGATGCGCTGACGGGGGCGGGCCTCAACTACAGCGTGTTTGATTACAACGGAGATGGCACTTTCGATGCGGCCGACTATGCCGCATATAGTTCGTCAGGAGTGGCCACAACCAATCCCGTAAGCTCGAAAAAGCTTGCCAGCGAGGGATTGATGAAATCCCCTACCGTGATTAGTGCAGGCGAAACAGAATACAAAATAGGTAGTGGCACAGCGGGTGGGATTGTCGTGGTGAAAGAAAAAGGGACGACGGGTTCCCCGCGTACCTCATGGCGGCAAATTTTCGCGCCCTAATCAAGACAATAGAAAGAGGCTGGCATGAACAAGCAGACTGCATCACGATCCAGAGGCTTTACCCTTATCGAGTTGATGATCACCGTGGCGATCATCGGGATACTCGCGGCGATTGCGTACCCGAGCTACACGCAATATGTGCAGCGCGCGAACCGGGCAGAGGCGCGTGGGTTGATGCTGGAGAATGCGCAGTTCCTCGAGCGCAATTTCACGACGGCCAACCGCTACGATATGCAGAGTGATGGGGTAACGGCGATAAATAGCGCCGCGCTTCCCAGAACCCAAAGCCCGGTAAACGGCACGGCCAAATACAACATCACCGTGGATACTTCAAACCGAATCCCTGCTGCTGCTTGCACAGCTGGCCAGTGTTTTACGTTGACCGCAACCGCGACAGGAACGATGGCGGGAGATGGCTGCGGCAATTTCAGACTTGACGATACTGGTGCCCGGGATGCATCTGGCGCGCTAGGAACAGCTGCTTGCTGGTAATGCTGATCTTTATGTCTGTTCCAGCCCCTTTGGCATAGGAAAGCTCACTCGCTCCACTGTGCCATCCAGTGCGGTCACATTTGTCACGCCTAATTCTTTCAAGCGTGTAATCAAATCCCGCACTAAAACCTCCGGCGCTGAGGCGCCTGCTGTAAGCCCGACCCGGTTTTTTCCTGCCACCCACTCGGGTTGTATTTCCGTTGCGTTGTCCACCATGTAAGCCGGAACGCCCAAGTTCTCGGCAACTTCCCGCAACCGGTTCGAGTTCGAACTGGTCGGCGACCCCACCACAATCACGACATCGCACTGCTGCGCCAGCGCCTTGACCGCATCCTGCCGGTTTTGCGTGGCGTAGCAGATGTCGTCTTTTTTCGGGCCGGTGATGCTGGGGAAGCGTGCACGCAGGGCGTCGACCACGCGTGCGGCGTCGTCCACAGACAGCGTGGTCTGGGTAACGTAGGCGAGCTGGTCGGGGTTGTTTACCTGCAGGGTGTCGACGTCGCCAGGCGTTTCGACCAGGTACATGCCTCCCTCCGACTGCCCCAGCGTGCCCTCGACTTCGGGGTGGCCTTTGTGGCCGATCATCACGATCTCGTATCCCCTGTCGTGCATTTTGCTGACTTCGACGTGGACTTTGGTGACGAGCGGGCAGGTGGCGTCGAACACGTTGAGTCCGCGCGCGTCGGCTTCGGCGCGCACGGCTTGCGAGACGCCGTGGGCGCTGAAGATGACGGTTGCGCCCGCCGGGACATCGGCCAGCTCGTCGACAAAAATCGCGCCTTTGGTTTTAAGGTCGTTGACAACGAAGGTGTTGTGGACGACTTCGTGGCGCACGTAAATCGGTGCGCCGAATTTTTCCAGGGCACGTTCGACGATGGCAATGGCACGGTCGACGCCGGCGCAGAAACCGCGTGGGTTGGCGAGCAGGATGGTGGGATGCATGGGCGTTTTTTTGCTAGAGGATGTCGACAATTTCGACTTCGAATTCGATGGATAAATCGGCGAGCGGATGGTTGAAGTCGACCTTAACCGCATCGTCAGCCACTTCCAGGATGTGTCCGGCCAGGGTTTCGCCGTTGGGCATGGCGAATTCGACCAGTTGATCGACTTCGAGCGTGATGTCGGCGGGCACATCGGTTTTGGGCAGGGTCTGGATCAGGTCGGGCCGGCTGTCGCCAAAAGCTTGCCAGGGTTCGAGCAGAAACACGTGGCGTTCGCCGGGCACCAAGTCCAGCAGCCATTGCTCCAGGGTCGGCGCAAGCGTGCCGTCGCCGAGGGTGAGGGTTTCGGGCGCGGCATCGTAGAAGTTCGAGATGACGTCGTCGCCGCCACGCGGGCGCAGGGCGTAGCGCAGCGTGAAGGTGTCGCCGGGGTTGAGCGTGCGGGCGTTCATGCGGGCTTGTCCGGCGCGGCCGGTTTGCCGGTGAGGCTGTCCCAGATCAACAGGCCAGCGCCGATGGTGATGGCGGAGTCGGCGACATTGAAGGCGGGCCAGGCAAAGCTGCGGTAATGGAAATACAGGAAATCCACCACATGCCCAAGCGCCACGCGGTCGATCACGTTGCCGAGCGCGCCGCCCAATAACAAGGCGAGGGCGAAGGCCATGCGGGGTTGCCCTGCGTGGTGCCTGAGCAGGCGCACGATGATGACGGTGGCGATGACGCCGATGGCGATGAAAAACCAGCGTTGCCAGCCGCCTGCATCCGCCAGAAAGCTGAACGCCGCGCCGGTGTTGTAAACCAGTACCAGCGAGAAAAACGGCAGCACCGGCACGACTTCCTGATAGTCGAGCACTGAGCTCACCCAGAACTTGGTGAGATGGTCGGCGACGATGACCAGCAGTGCGATGCCGAGCCATTTGCGCATGGCGGGACTGATGAAATCAAGCATGGTTGCGCACCTCGCCTGCGGTCGTCAGGTTGCTGACGCAGCGCCCGCACAGGCCGGGGTGGTCGGCGTGCGTATCGACGTCGTCGCGGTAGTGCCAGCAGCGTTCGCACTTTTTTGCGGCGCTCGGCGTGACGTCGATGCGGTCGGAATCGCTTGCCAGCAGGCGTGCCTGCGAGGTGATCAGGACAAAGCGCAGGTCATCGCCCAGTGGTGCCAGCAGTGCGTGGGTGGCAGGGCTGGCGTGCAGGGTGATTTCGGCCTGCAACGACGAGCCGATGCCGCCGGCCGCGCGCACGGTTTCCAGGTCCTTTTGCACCTCGGCGCGGACGGTGCGGATGCGCGTCCAGCGCTCAAGCAGGTCGGCCGTGTCGGCCTGTTCCGGGAGCGTGTGCCAGGTGTGCAGAAAGACCGAATCGTCGCCCGCCAACTGCGTCCACACTTCTTCGCCGGTGAACGACAGAATCGGTGCCATCCAGCGCGCCAGCGCATGGGTGATGTGGAAAAGCGCATTCTGCGCGGCACGGCGTGCACGGCTGTCGGCGCCGCTGGTGTAAAGGCGATCTTTCAAAATGTCGAGGTAGAAGCCGCCGAGGTCTTCCGAGCAAAAGGCCTGCAGCTTTTGCGCGACGAAATGGAATTCGTAGGCGTCGTAATGCGCCTGCAGCTCGCCTTGCAGCTGGCGGGTCAGCGCCAGCGCGTAGCGGTCGATTTCCAGCCAGTCTGCCACCGGCAGCGCATGCGCCTGCGGATCGAAGTCCGACAGGTTGGCGAGCAGGAATTTCAGGGTGTTGCGAATGCGGCGATAGCTTTCCACCACGCGCTTGAGAATTTCGTCGGAGATGGTCAGCTCGCCGGAGTAGTCGGTGGTCGCCACCCACAGTCGCAGGATGTCGGCGCCGTATTGATCCATCACCTTTTGCGGGGCGATGACATTGCCTTTCGACTTGCTCATCTTGTGGCCCTTGCCATCGACGACGAAGCCGTGGGTGAGCAGCGCCTTGTAGGGCGCGTGGCCGTCGGTTGCACAGCCGGTGAGCAAGCTCGACTGGAACCAGCCACGATGCTGGTCCGAGCCTTCCAGATAGAGATCAGCCGGATGCGCCAACTCGGGGCGGCGCTTCAGCACGCAGGCGTGGGTGACGCCGGAGTCGAACCACACATCAAGCGTGTGGCCGGTCTTGTTGTAGTGCGCCGCGTCATCGCCCAGCAATTCGGCCGGGTCGAGCGCGAACCAGGCTTCGATGCCCGCCTGCTCGACGCGCTGGGCGACCATTTCGAGCAATTCCAGGCTGCGCGGGTGCAGCGCGCCGGTTTCCTTGTGGGTGAAAAACGGCATCGGCACGCCCCAGTTGCGCTGGCGTGACACGCACCAGTCGGGCCGGTTCCTGATCATCGCCTCCAGCCGCGCGCGGCCCCAGGCCGGAAAGAATTGCGTGTTGTCCACTGCCGCCAGCGCCTGCTCGCGTAGCGATCCCGGATCCCGGATCCCTGAATCCTGGCCCCTGATTTCCATTCCGATAAACCACTGCCGGGTGGCGCGGAAAATGATCGGCGTCTTGTGCCGCCAGCAATGCGGGTAGCTGTGCAGCAGTTTGGCGTGCGCCAGCAGGTTGCCGCTGGTTTGCAGCGTTTCCACAATCAGCGGGTTGGCTTGCCAGATGCTCATGCCGCCGACCAGCGGCACGGTGGCGTAAAAGCGGCCGTCGTCGCCCACCGGGTTGTCGACTTTGAGGCCGTAGCGGCTGCCGACCACGTAGTCGTCAAGGCCGTGGCCGGGCGCGGTGTGGACGGCGCCGGTGCCGGCGTCGGCGGTGACGTGATCGCCGACGATGACCGGCACCTGACGTTCCTGGAATGGGTGCCACAACAGGGTGCCTTCGAGCGCCTGGCCGGTGGTGTGCGCAATGACCTCGGCACCGTCGCTCAATTCATAGCGTGCCAGCGCGGCTTCGCGCAGGCTGTCGGCCAGAATCAGCAGGCCTTCGGCGGTGCGCACCAGCGCATATTGAAAATCGGGGTGCAGCGCCACCGCCTGGTTGGCGGGCAGGGTCCACGGCGTGGTGGTCCAGATGACGATCTGGACGGGCTCGTCGATGGCGTCGAGGTCAAACCGTTGCGCGAGGTCGGCGCGATCGGCCACGGTAAAGCCGACATCGATCGCAGGCGAGGTCTTGTCTTCGTATTCGACCTCGGCTTCGGCCAGTGCCGAACCGCAATCGACGCACCAGTGCACCGGTTTCGCGCCTTGATAGAGATAGCCCGCCTGCTGAACCTGCCCCAGCACGCGCAGGGTGTCGGCCTCGAACTGGAAGTCCATGGTGCGATAGGGATGGTTCCAGTCGCCGAGCACGCCGAGGCGGATGAAGTCGGCTTTCTGGCGTTCGATCTGCTCGGCGGCGTAGCCCCTGCACAGTTCGCGGAACTGGGCAGGGGGAATCACCTTGCCGTGGGTTTTTTCCACCTGCAGCTCGATCGGCAGTCCGTGGCAGTCCCAGCCCGGCACGTAGGGCGCGTCGAAGCCGGACAGCGTCTTGGCCTTGACGATGATGTCCTTCAGGATCTTGTTGACCGCGTGGCCGATGTGGATGTCGCCGTTGGCGTAGGGCGGGCCGTCGTGCAGGATGAACTTGGGGCGCCCAGCCGCCGCCTGGCGGATCGCTTCGTAGCGCTTTTGCGCCTGCCAGCTTTTGACCCAGCCAGGTTCGCGCTTGGCGAGGTCGCCGCGCATCGGGAAGGGCGTGTCGGGAAGGTTCAGCGTACTTTTATAGTCAGGCATGGTGGGTATTCAGGAAGTGTTTTGCGTTGTCGACGTCGCGGCCGATTTGGGCCACCAGCGTGTTGAGGTCGGGGTATTTGGCTTCGTCGCGCAGCTTGTGCAGAAAGTCCACGCGCAGACGGCGGCCGTAAATGTCGGCGTTGAAATCGAATAAATGCACTTCGAGCACCGGTGCGGCATCGGGGTTTTTCACCGTGGGGCGTTTGCCGAGGCTGGCCACGCCGGGCAAGGGCGCGCCGTTAAGGCCCGACACCTGCACCGCGAAAATCCCCATCAGCGGCGGCCGGTTGTGCTTAAGCTGGATGTTGGCGGTGGGAAAGCCGATGTCGCGCCCCAGCTTGTCGCCATGCTCCACCCGTCCGGAAATGCTGTAGGGCCGACCGAGCAGTTGCGCGGCATGCGCCAGTTCGCCTGCGGCGAGCGCTTGCCGCACGGCGGTGGACGAGGCGCGTTCGCCCGCGATTTCGACCGTGGGGAGAGACTCGGCGTCGAAACCAAGCGTGCGTCCGGTGCGTTCGAGCAGGGCGAAATCGCCGACGCGTTTGGCGCCGTAGCGGAAGTCGTCCCCGACCAATACGTAACGTGCCTGCAGGGTATGACCCAGCACCCGTTCGATGAATGCCTCGGCGGTAAGCGCCGAAAATGCGCGATCAAAGCGGAACACATGGAACCGGTCGATGCCGAGCTGGCGCAGGCATTCGGCCTTTTCGCGCAGGCTGGACAGGCGGGCAGGGGCCTGCTCCGGGGCGAAAAACTCGCGCGGGTGCGGCTCGAAACTCAGCACGCAGCTCGGCAGGCCACGCGCCCGCGCCACATCCTGCAGGCGGGTGAGCATGGCTTGATGTCCCAGATGCAGGCCGTCGAAGTTGCCGATGGTGACTGCGTGGGGGGTGCCGATGGAGCGAAAACCGTGGGTGATGCGCATGGGGGTGCAGCGTGCGACGATGCGGAAAAAGGCGCTAATTCTAGCCGATTCAGTGACTTATTAGGCTGCGCGACGGGTGAACTGGCGCGGGCGGAAGCCCATCGCGCCCAGCGCGGCGAAATACAGGGCGACCCCGCCGCCGACCAGCAGCGACAGGCGGATGGCACGGTCCTCAAACCCGGCCGCCAGCCACCATTGCGTGTTGCCCATGGCATAAAACAGCGCCGTCGCCATTAGCAAAACCGCCAGCAGCACACGCCAGATGTAGCTGCCCCAACCCGGTTGCGGTTGGTAGACCCGGTGCTTTTTTAACAGGTGCAGCAGTAATCCGGCATTGAGGCAGGCCGCCAGCCCGATCGACAGCGCCAGTCCCGCGTGCCCCAGGGGTTTGTAAAAAGCCAGGTTCATCAGTTGGGTGACGATCAGGGTAAATACCGCCACCTTGACCGGCGTTTTGATGTTTTGCCGCGCGTAAAACCCGGGCGCCAGCACCTTGACCAGAATCAGCCCCAGCAGTCCCAGGCTATAGGCCAGCAGCGCCTGTTGGGTCATGCGGACATCCAGCGCGGTGAACGCGCCGTAGTGGAACAGGGTGGTGATGAGCGGCACCGCCAGCACCGCCAGCGCGGCGGCGGCAGGAAACGCCAGCATCAAGGTTAAACGGAGGCCCCAGTCGAGCAGCTTGGAGTATTCGGCGGGCGAATCATCGGCGTAGTGCTTGGCCAGGCTGGGCAACAGGATGGTGCCGAGCGCCACCCCCAGCATGCCGGCCGGAAACTCCATCAGCCGGTCGGCATAGTACAGCCACGACACGCTGCCGGTGGCGAGAAAGGACGCAAAAACCGTGTTGATCAGCAAGCTGATCTGCGCGACGGACACGCCGAGCAAGGCCGGCGCCATCAGTCGGGCGACACGGCGGACGCCGGGATCGTTGAAGCGGGTGGTGGGGCGCGGCAGCAGGTCCAGTTTTTTCAGGTGCGGCAGCATCCAGGCCAGTTGCAGCACACCGCCCAGTGCCACGCCCCAGCCCAGCGCCAGCACGGGCGGGTGTACATAGGGCGCGATCCACAGCGCAGCCGCGATCATCGCCACGTTCAGCAGTACCGGCGCAAACGCGGGGACGGAAAACTTGCTGTGGGTGTTGAGGATGCCTGCCGCCAGCGCAACCAGCGAGATAAAGATGATGTAGGGGAATGTGATTTGCAACAGCGTGACGGTGAGGTCGAATTTCTCGCCATCGGCCCGAAAGCCCGGCGCGCTGATATACGCCACCCACGGCGCGCCAAAAATGCCCAGCAGCGCGACGACCACCAGGACCAGCGTGAGCGCGGTCGCCACCTGGTCGACCAGGGTTTTGGTGGCGTCGTGGCCGAGGCGGTTTTTGTACTCTGCCAGAATCGGCACGAATGCCTGGGAGAACGCGCCCTCGGCAAACATCCGCCGCAGCAGGTTGGGAATCTTGAAGGCAACGAAGAAGGCATCGGTCATCATGCCGGCACCAAAGATGCGCGCAATCACGGCATCGCGGACGAATCCCAGAATGCGCGAGAGCAGCGTCATGCTGCTGACCGCGGCGAGAGCTTTAAGTAAGTTCATAGTGGGTCGTGTGGTTTTGCGCGCATTGTGCGGGTCGCGCGGGGGCGCTGCAACTTTGTCGCCAGTCGGCCCGATATTGCCAACTTGATTTTTCACCGGCTTCTTCCGTATAATCGCGGGCTTCGGTGAATTGGCTCCTGTGCGAATGGGTTGCCTGAATTAAATTTATTGCCTTGCGCATGGCGCGGGGTTTACAGGAGCAAGAACATATGGCGAATTCCGCCCAGGCGCGCAAGCGCGCACGTCAAGCCAGCGCCCAGCGCGACAGCAACATGAGCCAGCGCTCGGAATTGCGCACCGCAATCAAAAAAGTGCGCAAGGCCGTTGAAGCAGGCGACAAGGCTGCTGCACAGCAGGTTTTCCAGGCTTCGATGAGCGTGATCGACAGCATCGCCGACAAGAAGATTGTTCACAAGAACAAGGCAGCACGTCACAAGAGCCGTCTGTCCATGGCTGTCAAGGGCATGGCTTGATTGCTTGCTGCTGATTGGGCACCTTCGGTGCCCAATAAAAAACGCCGCTGATGCGGCGTTTTTTATTGGGCGATTAAGCGACGCTCAGTCGGCATTTTCGATCAGCAGTTCGTTGCTGTTGGCGAAGTCCTGCAGGAAGCGATAGGCATCGGGATCGCTGGTTTTGAGTTTTTTGTCCACGATCACGCAGGGGATGTTGTCGAGTTTGGTGGGTTGAACGTAGGGGGAATAATTGGTGCGATTGTTGGGGTCGATGACGGCGAACGCGCCTGCCAGCCGATCGGCCCAGTCGCTGGGCCGGAACCGGGAGCCCTGGGTCGTGATGCCGCGAATGATGAGGGGAGCGTTGGAAGTGACGTCATCCATGGGGGGAGGCGCTTCTGAAGGAGTTGCCGGATTTTAGCACGCGACCCAACACGGGCGTGCTTGCGTGGCTGGGCCATTCTGCTGATACTGCTGCCGGTCAGACCGACTCAAACAGCCAAATATTTACACAAGGAACGAAGCATGAAAAACCCGCTCGACTCGCTATGGGGAACTGTCATCGCCGGTTTGGTGCTGACCGCCGTGCTGGTCTTTTTTGCCAGAAATTTTTTAGGCTGAAGGCACATCATGGAAAACCTTGATCTGGTTGCCGCATTGTCCCGCTGGATACATTTCATGGCAGGCGTGATGTGGGTCGGGCTGTTGTATTACTTCAACTTCGTGCAGGTTGTGGCGCTTAAAAATGCCAGCGCCGATGGGACGGCGGCCGGCATCAGCAAGCATGTCGCGCCCCGTGCGCTGCTGTTTTTCCGCTGGTCCGCCGTGGTCACCTGGCTGGCCGGCGCGGCGCTGCTGGGGCCGCTGTTTGTCGATGCATTTTTGTTGCGCAACGGAATGGGCCCGATGGGTATAGGCGCCTGGCTGGGCACGATCATGCTGGTCAATGTATGGGTGCTGATCTGGCCTAACCAGAAGAAGGTTCTGGGCATGACCCCGGCCTCCGAAGCCGAGAAAAACAGGGCGCGCCGGTCGGCTTTTCTGGCCTCGCGCACCAATGTGATGCTGTCGATCCCGATGCTGTTCTTCATGGCTGCAGGGTGGTCTCATCGGGCGCTTTTCGGCCTATAATCAAGATGGTGCACGATAAGCACGGCGGCTCAGGCCGCCGTTTTCAATTTCGCTGCTTTTGTTGACTCAATAAGGGCCGCAATTTTTCAGGACAGCCTGCTGGATGACTGCCATGACAACACATTTGATGAACACCTATGCCCGCCAGCCCGTTGCCTTTGTGCGCGGCGAAGGCGCCTACCTGTGGGATGAATCCGGCAAGCGTTATCTCGATGCGGTAGCCGGCGTGGCGGTAAATGGTCTGGGCCATGCCCATCCCAGGCTGGTGAAGGCGATAGCCGATCAGGCAGCTGCGATGATTCATTCGTCCAATCTGTATCGTGTGTTGCGTCAGGAAGAACTGGCCAACCGTCTGTGCGAACTGTCGGGCATGGACAAGGCTTTTTTCTGCAATTCGGGTTGCGAGGCGAACGAGGCCGCGATCAAACTGGCGCGCCTGTATGGTCACGGCAAGGGCATCGAGGTGCCGACCATCATCGTAATGGAAAAGGCCTTCCATGGCCGCACCATGGCCACCCTGACCGCGACCGGCAGCCGCAAGATCCAGGCGGGTTTCGAGCCGCTGCTGTCGGGCTTTGCGCGGGTGCCATTCAACGATATCGACGCGATTCGCCACGTCGCAGAGCACAACAAAAGCGTGGTCGCGGTGCTGCTTGAAGTGGTGCAGGGTGAAGGCGGCATCAATGTTCTGCCGTCCGAATATCTGGTCGAATTGCGGAAGATTTGTGATTCCAACGGCTGGCTGCTGATGCTGGACGAAGTGCAGACCGGTATCGGCCGCACCGGCACCTGGTTTGGCTTTCAGCATTCGGGCGTGATGCCGGACGTGATGGCGCTGGCCAAGGGCCTGGGTTCAGGCATGCCGATCGGCGCCTGCCTGGCGCGTGGCGCGGCGGCTGACGTGTTCGTTCCGGGCAGTCACGGCTCCACCTTCGGCGGCAATCCGCTGGCGTGCGCCGCGGCGCTCGCCACGCTGGATGCGATTGAAGAAGACAAGCTGCTGGACAACGTGAAGCTGCGCGGCGAGGCGATCCGTGCCGGTCTGCGCGCGGCCCTGAGCGGCGAGCACGGCGTGGTGGACATTCGCGGCGAGGGCATGATGATCGGCGTCGAGTTGGATCGCCCGTGTGCCGAGCTGGTGGCCGTGGCGCGCGATGCCGGCGTGTTGATCAACGTCACCGCCGACACGGTGATCCGGCTGGTGCCACCCCTGGTATACGGCGCGGCTGAAGTCGATGCGCTGGTCGCGGCCGTTTCCGGCATCGTCAAAACCTACCTGCAACAGGCGGCGTGATGCTGCGGCATTTTCTGCAATTCAAGGACCTGTCGCGCGATGAGTTGCGGTATCTGTTCGAGCGCGCCACGCTGATCAAAAGCCGCTTCAAGCAATATCAGCCGTATCACCCGCTGGTCGACCGCACCCTGGCGATGATTTTCGAGAAAAGCTCGACGCGGACGCGCCTGAGCTTTGAGGCCGGCATGCACCAGCTCGGCGGCTCGGCGATCTATCTCAACACGCGCGACACCCAACTCGGGCGCGGCGAGCCGGTGGAGGACGCCGGCGAGGTGGTTTCGCGCATGGTCGATATCGTGATGATCCGCACCTTCGAGCAGGACATCATCGAACGCTTCGCCGCGCACTCGCGCGTGCCGGTGATCAACGGCCTGACCAACGAATACCACCCCTGCCAGATCCTCGCCGATATCTTCACTTTCATCGAGCACTGCGGCCCGATCCAGGGCAAGACCGTGGCGTGGGTGGGTGACTCCAACAACATGTGCAATACCTGGTTGCAGGCGGCCGAGGTGCTCGATTTCAATGTGCACGTGTCGACGCCGCCGGGTTATGAAGTCGAACCCGAGCGCGCCAACCTGTTTGGCACCGATCACTTCGAAAGCTTTGTCGATCCGATGGATGCCTGTCGCGATGCCGACCTCGTGACTACCGACGTCTGGACCAGCATGGGCTGGGAGTCGGAAAACGACGAGCGCCTGAAGGCCTTTGCCGACTGGCAGGTCGACGCTGAAATGATGGCGGTGGCCAAGCCCGGTGCGGTGTTCATGCATTGCCTGCCTGCGCATCGCGGCGAGGAGGTCACCGCCGAGGTGATCGACGGCGCGCAGTCGGTGGTGTGGGATGAAGCCGAAAACCGTCTGCATGTGCAGAAGGCCTTGATGGAATTTTTGCTGCTGGGGAAAGTGGACGTATGAACATTGCCTATTTCAAGGACATGGATTCCTTGTACATCGAGATCAGTCCGGAAAACCCCGATCATTCCTGGGAAGCGCATGAAGGCATCGTGCTCAACCTGTCCGCAGACGGCCGCGTCGTCGGCATTGAAATCGAAAAAGCCAGCCTGGCGACCAATCTCGACATCCTGAAAATCGGCGACTTTCCCGGCCAGGTCGAAATCGTCGACAAGAAAACCTCCGGTTCCACGCACTGAAACCGAACGACTGAATCAATATCAAGAGCATCCCCATGAGCGATATCAAAAAAGTAGTCCTCGCCTATTCCGGCGGCCTCGACACCTCGGTCATTCTCAAATGGCTGCAAGACACCTACCAGTGCGAAGTGGTGACCTTCACCGCCGACCTGGGGCAGGGCGAGGAGCTCGAACCGGCGCGCGCCAAGGCGCTGCAATTCGGCATCCCGCCCGAGCAGATTTATATCGACGACCTGCGCGAGGAGTTCGTGCGCGATTTCGTCTTCCCGATGTTCCGCGCCAACACCGTGTACGAAGGCGAATACCTGCTCGGCACCTCGATTGCGCGTCCGCTGATCGCCAAGCGCCTGATCGACATCGTCAACGAGACTGGGGCCGACGCAATCTGCCATGGCGCCACCGGCAAGGGTAACGATCAGGTGCGCTTCGAACTCGGCGCGTATGCATTGAAGCCCGACATCAAGGTGATTGCACCGTGGCGCGAGTGGGATTTGTTGAGCCGCGAAAAGCTGCTGGCTTATGCCGAGCAACATGGCATCCCGGTTGAAATGAAACACAAGCAGGGCGGCAGTCCCTATTCGATGGACGCCAACCTGCTGCACATCAGCTACGAAGGCCGCCATCTGGAAGACCCGAATGCGGAAGCCGAAGAAGACATGTGGCGCTGGACCGTGTCGCCGGAAAAAGCGCCGGATCAGGCCGAGTATCTGGAACTGACCTACGCCAAGGGCGATGTGGTTGCGATCAATGGTGTGGCCATGAAAGCGCACGAAGTGTTGGCCAAGTTGAACGAAATCGGCGGCAAGCACGGCATCGGCCGCCTCGATCTGGTGGAAAACCGCTATGTCGGCATGAAGTCGCGCGGCTGTTACGAAACCCCCGGCGGCACCATTCTGCTCAAAGGCCACCGCGCCATCGAATCGATCACGCTGGATCGCGAAGTCGCGCACCTGAAAGACGACCTGATGCCGCGTTACGCCAGCCTGATCTACAACGGCTACTGGTGGGCGCCTGAGCGTGTGGCCCTGCAGACGCTGATCGACCATACCCAGCAGCACGTCAACGGCACGGTGCGGTTGAAGCTCTACAAGGGCAACGTCATCGTCGCCGGCCGCGATTCAAAAACCGATTCGTTGTTCGACTCGACCATCGCCACGTTTGAAGACGATGCGGGCGCCTACGATCAGAAAGACGCGGGTGGTTTCATCAAGCTCAACGCGCTGCGCATGCGCATTGCCGCCAAACTCGACGCCAAAAGGAAATAAGCATGTCCCAGTTTGACCAGATCTCCGTCATCAAAAAAGCCAACGTCTATTTCGACGGCAAGTGCGTATCGCACACCCTGCAGTTTCCCGACGGCACCAAAAAATCGGTCGGCGTGATCCTGCCGTCCACGCTCACGTTCAATACCGGCGCGCCGGAAATCATGGAAACAGTGGCGGGCGCGTGCAAGGTGAAACTGGCCGGCGAAACCGACTGGAAAAGCTACGGCGCGGGCGAGTCGTTCAAGGTGCCGGGCAATTCCAGTTTCGACATCGAAGTGTCGGGCGAGCCGTATCACTATGTTTGTCACTTTGCCTGACAGGCTGACGAAGTGGCGCGCCCGGGGTGATGGCGACGCCCGGGTTTCACGACGAATCGGGATTGCCGGTTCAATCGTTTGTGCTGGATGAGGAGTAATCAGGATGCCGACGTTTGATATTGTGTCCGAAGTGGACAAGCAGGAAGTGCGCAATGCAGTCGATCAGGTCAACAAGGAAGTCTCGACCCGCTTTGACTTCAAGGGCAGTGATGCCCGCGTCGAGCAGGCTGATTACGTGCTGACGATCCATGCCGATACGGATTTCCAGCTCGATCAGGTGCAGGACATCCTGTCGCAAAAGCTCGCCAAGCGCAGCGTCGATGTGAAATGCCTCGACATCGGCAGCATCGAGAAAGTCTCGGGCAACAAGGTCAAGCGCAGCGTGACGGTGAAAACCGGCGTTGAAACCGAACTGGCCAAAAAGATTGTCCGGGTCATCAAGGACAGCAAGCTGAAAGTGCAGGCCAGCATCCAGGGTGACACCGTGCGCGTGTCGGGCGCCAAGCGCGATCTGTTGCAGGACACCATCGCGCTGGTGCGTAAAAGCATTACGGATTTCCCGCTGCAGTATCAGAATTTTCGCGACTGAGCTGCCATGTCCAAGGTTCTGGTTCCGCTGGCTGACGGCTGCGAAGAACTCGAAGCCGTCACGATCATCGATCTGCTGCGGCGCGCCGGGATCGAGGTGACGGTCGCCGGACTCAAACCCGGCATCGTCAAGGCCAGCCGTGGCGTGCAACTGATGCCCGATGTGACGCTCGATGTTGCGCTGCAAAGCCATTACGACATGGTGGTGCTGCCGGGCGGCATGCCGGGCGCGGCGCATCTCAAAGCCGACGCGCGCATCATCGAACTGCTTAAAAAGATGGCGGCTGCGGGCCAATACACCGCTGCCATTTGCGCCGCGCCGATGGTGCTGGCAGAAGCCGGCATCCTGAACGGCAAGCAGGCAACCAGCTACCCCGGTTTTCTGGATGCCATGCCCAGCGTGACGGTCAGCACGGCGGCCGTGGCGCAGGACGGCAAGGTGCTGACCTCGCGTGGACCCGGCACCGCGATGGATTTTGCGCTGACGCTGATCGAGGTGCTGGCCGGCAGTGACACGCGCCAGCAGGTCGAAGCCGCGCTGGTGAGAGGCTAGCCCGCCGCGCGTCATCGTTTATCATTCAACATCCCTACTCCGGAGCACACCATGCAGATTCGCGAAATTCTCACGCTGAAAAGCGACGATATCCACAGCATCGCGCCGACCGACACCGTGGCCAGTGCGGTCGAAAAAATGGTGAACCTGGGCGTGGGTTCGCTGGTCGTGCTGAAAGAAGGGGAAATGGTGGGCTTGCTGACCGAGCGCGACGTGGTGCATGGCATGGTCAAGCTGGGTCTGGGCCTGAAAGATGTCGAAGTCAAAGCCGTGATGGAAACTGAGCCGGTGGTCGCCAACGCCGATGACTCGGTGGACTATGCGCGCGACGTCATGACCAAGTCGCATATCGGTCACCTGCCGATTCTTGACGGCAACAAGCTGTTCGCGATCATCTCCTTTCACGATGTTGCGCGCGCCAGCCTCAAGGAAGCCAAGTTCGAAAACAGCCTGCTGAAGCGCTACATCAAGCACTGGCCCGAGTAAACCAGGCTATCGCAGCCTTCCGGACACTCGGTCCTGAACTGCCCGCCGTAAGGGTCAGCGGATCGACTCGATGTCGAACTTTTTCTCCAGGACCTGTGGCGTGATCAAGGCATAGCCTTGCTGCTGCCAGTGCGCCAGTTCAGTGATGGCATTCGGCACGACTTCAATGAAATCCTGAAAATCCGCTAATTTGTAGCCAAAGTCCTCTGCCGCCTGGCCGCAGACCTTGAACGACACGCCGAGGTCTGCGTAGTAACGCATGCGGTCGACCGCTTCCTGATACTTCGCCGCATTTTTTGTTGCCACCGTGACGATTTCGGTGCCGTGAATGACGACCACAATGTTCAGGTCTTCGGGGGAGTTGTTGTATGGCGCCTCCAGCAGCGGGTTCATCAGCGAACGCACCCAATAAAGCGCACTGCCGATTTTCTGCGGATCATCCAGATAAAAATCAAAAACGACCCTGGCTGGCGCGTAGGGTGTAGCCACCCATTTACCTGCAGCCAGTGCCGGCGACATCGCGCTCATAATCAATAGAGCCAACAGCATCAGCGCTTGTTTCATGATGGGCTCCTTGCTTGTAAAAGAGACCTTATTTATAGGCGTTGCGCCGCGTTTTTCTGCACCTGTCTCAGCGTCTGAAACAGCAGCAGGCGCTTGGGCTCGATTTCGCCTGTGGCGGCGGCTTCCTGCAGCCGGCAGCCGGGTTCGGTTTCATGAATGCAGTCGCGAAAACGGCACTGTCCCAGAAACGGACGAAACTCGACGAAGGCATGGGCCAGCGCGTGGACGTCCAGGTGTTGCAGGGCGAACTCCTGCAGGCCGGGCGAGTCGACGATAGCCGTGTCTACGTCCAGCCGGTGCAGGCGGGTGTGGGTGGTGGTATGGCGGCCGCTGTCGAGCGCTTCAGAGTAGTCGGCGGTCAGCACATCGGCATCGGGGAACAGCCCGTTGATCAGCGTCGACTTGCCCATCCCGGATTGTCCGATCAACAGCGTGGTGTGGCCGTGCAATGCCGGAAGCAGGGGCGCGATGTCGTTCAGGGCCGACAGGCTGACCAGCGAATAGCCGATCCGGGTAAGCAGTTGCAGTCGTTCCAGCGCGCGCGGCGTTTCCGGCAGGTCGGTCTTGTTGAGGATGAGCAGGCTGGGGATGTCCTGGTCTTCGGCGGCGAGGATGCAGCGCTGCACCAGTTCCATTGAAAAGCTGGGGCGCGGCGCCACCACGACCGCCAGCTGGGTGACGTTGGCGGCGATGGCTTTGGTCTTGAACGCGTCGGAGCGGTAGAGCAGGCTGGTGCGCGGCAATACGCACTTGATGACCCCGTTGTCGCCGTCGCGCTGGATATCGACCTGGTCGCCGCACACCACGCGCAAGTGGCGGCCTTTGACCTGGCACGGCAGCAGGCCGTCAGCGGTTGCAACGATGAAGCGGCGGCTGAAGGCGGCGACGACCTGTCCTGTCAGATCGGCCATCTTAAACTGTGATCAGCATGGGCATGGCCGTGCAAATCAGGGCGTTCTGGTTGCGGCCTGCGCTGGTCGGTTCAACGCTCGCTTGGCTCACCCCGGCCTGCGCCAAGATAACTTCGTCTGCATCATCTCTCCAGCAGGGCATCGACTTTTGCAGCGCAGATGAAATCGTTTTCCGACAAGCCACCGACGGCGTGGGTCCAGTATTCGATCTTGACGGTGTTGTAGCCCACGTGGAGGTCGGGGTGATGGTCTTCGCGGTGCGAGTTCCACATGACGGCGTTGCTGAATGCCTGCGCCTGATAGTGGTCCTTGAACTTGAATTCCTTGACGATCTTGAGGCCGTCGAGTTGCCAGCCGACCAGGCCTTTGAGCATCGGCGCAATCTGCGCGTCGGTCATCGCAGCGACACCGCCTTCGCAGGGCGTGCATTTCTTGCGGGCGAGTTCTTCAACGAGCGTGGTCATGATGCGTCCTTGTATTTGTTGGGTCGCGTTGTCCGGGCCGGTCTTATTTGAATTTGTAGTATTGCTGGTTCAGATAAGCGGTAACGTGTGCCTCGTCCTCGGGGAACCAGCCGGCGCCTGAATTGGCATTGCAGCCGGACACCCGGGCAGCCAGTTGCGACAGGCTTTTGGTCTTGCGGTCGGCGCGCGTGTAAATTTTGCTGCCGTCGCCGCCAAACATGCTGACGTGGCAGCTGGTGCAGGATTTGTCGTGCAGGGTCTTGCCGACCTTGGGGTCGCCTTTGGTCACCGACGCGGCGTGGATCGAAGTGGACAGCAGGGCACTAGCGAATAAAACCATCAGGGCTTTCATGGCGGAACTCCAGGGTGGGGATGTCCGGATTATGGCGGCAAGCGTTCGCTTCTGCCACCCCGCGATACTCAGGGTCTATGCGAAAATGCCCCAATTCAACCGAGGATCTCCCGATGGCGCTCAACCCCACACACTTGCTCTGGCTGGACATGGAAATGACCGGCCTGTCGCCCGACACCGATCGCATCATCGAACTGGCCATCGTGGTCACCGATGCCGACCTCAACACCGTGGCCGAAGGCCCGGTGCTGGTGGTGCACCAGTCCGCTGAAGTGATGAACGCGATGGACAACTGGAACAAGGGCACCCATGGCAAGTCGGGGCTGATCGACCGCGTTAAGGCATCGCAGCTGGACGAAGCTGCCGCCGAAGCGCAGATGCTGGAATTCGTGAAGCAGCATATCGATCCCCGCACCTCGCCGATGTGCGGCAATTCGATTTGCCAGGACCGGCGCTTCATGGCGCGCTACATGCCAAAGCTGGAAGATTTCTTCCATTACCGCAACCTCGACGTCAGCACGCTGAAGGAACTGGCCAAGCGCTGGCGTCCGGGGCTGGCCGAAGGCTTCAAAAAAGGCAGCAAGCACGAGGCGCTGGCCGACATTTACGAATCGATCGAAGAAATGAAGTACTACCGCGAGCACTTTATTCGCAACGAATAAAAGCCGCGCTGCACGGCTAGGTTTTTGTTGCCAGCAGAGACCGGATAATCCTGTCGAGTGCCGCCAGCGCAGCATCCGGAGCGTGATCGAACTGTGCCCGCACTATTGCGCCGTCAATGGCCATTGCAATGGCCTGCGCGAGCTCCAGGCGCTGTTTCGATGCGGGCAATACTGCGGCAAGCACCTGCGTTGCCTCGTCTTTGTGGCGTCGCGTTATCGCAACGACTTCCGGCAGGGTGGCGCCCAGTTCTCCTACCGTATTGATGAATGCGCAGCCCCGATAGTGCGGGTCGCGAAACCACTCTTCCACGGCAGGCAGAATCGCGCCTGACCCACCACCGTAGCGCGCCAGGGCATCCGCTAACCACCCCATCCAGCGCGCGTGCCGGTATTCCAGATAGGCGACGATCAGGTCGTTCTTGCTGGGGAAATGGCGGTAGAACGTGAGCTTGGCCACCCCGGATTCGGCAATGATCCGGTCGACTCCAGTCGCGCGAATGCCCTCCCGGTAAAACAGATCGTGCGCGCTGTGCAGAATACGTGAGCGCGCAGTGGGGGAGGGGCTGTCCGAGATGGCGGGGCGGGTCATTTGCCCATTGTAGACAGACCTGTCTACTTGGGCTAGGCTGATGAACGTAGACAGATCTGTCTACATCGACCGAGGACAAGTCATGGAAACCAAGCCGCCGTACCCCCCATTTACCGCAGAAACCGCCGCCCGGAAAGTCCGCATGGCCGAAGATGCCTGGAACTCGCGTGATCCCGGCCGCGTGGTGCCGGTCTACAGTGAAGACACCCGCTGGCGCAATCGTGCCGAGTTTCCCGTTGGACGCGAAGAAGTCCGCCGGTTTCTTGAGCGCAAATGGGCGCGTGAACTGGACTACCGCCTGATCAAGGAATTGTGGGCGTTTACCGGCAACCGCATCGCCGTTCGCTTTGCCTACGAATCGCGCGACGAGTCCGGCCAGTGGACCCGCTCTTACGGCAACGAAAACTGGGAGTTCAACAAGCACGGGTTGATGCTGCGCCGTTACGCCAGCATCAATGACCTGCCCATCACTGAAGCCGAGCGCATGTTCTTCTGGCCGCTGGGTCGCCGGCCCGACGATCACCCCAGCCTGAGCGATCTGGGCCTTTGACAGATCTGCTGATGACATTTGTTGCAAATGAGGCAAAGCCATGACGCTTGAACACGTAACTGATTTTCTGCATGAGGGCGAAATCGAAGCCCAGCGCCTATTTCATGGTGGCCCGACCTGGGATGCTGCCCAAATGGCAGGGTTGATACGCGCGTCGCTTTCACCCGCGTGGACCGATTTTCTGGAAAACCAGCCCTTTTTCTTCATGGCCACGGCTAACTCGCGTGGCGAATGTGACTGTAGCCTTCGCGCGCGGGAATTTGATGCATCCGGCCAGCCCTATCCTCTGCTCAAAGTTCTGGATGCCCAAACGCTGGTGTTCCCCGACTACAGCGGCAACAAACTTTACAACTCGCTCGGCAATATCCTCGTCAACCCGCATGTCGGACTGCTGTTTGTGGATTTCCAGCAGCGCGCCCGTGCGCGGATCAATGGTTCGGCGCGTATCGTCGAGGAACGTGCGGCTTATTTGGATCTCTGGCCGCTTGCATTGCGGTATGTCGTGGTTGAAATTCGGCAGGCTTATCCGAATTGCAAGGCGCGCATCCCGAAAATGACTCTGGTGTCACCCTCGGATGCTTTTTTCGATGAGTGAAGCAGGCAAGGCTGAAATGCTTCTGCGCGAGCACATCGGGGACTGAACAGGACGAGTTTTGGATCGGTTTGGATTCAGGTGCGCGCGCCCATGGCCAGTGCCCGATTTCTGCTGGCCTGACGTTCGGCCTCGTCGGCATTGCGTTCATCGTCGAGACGCACCCAGCCGCCCAGGTTTTCCAGCGCAATCTGGCCGAGCGCGGCAATCCATTGCGGGTGTTCGTTGAGCGCGGGGATGTAGCGGAATTCCTTGCCGCCGGCTTTAAGAAATGTCTCGCGGCCTTCCATCGCCAGTTCTTCCAGGGTTTCCAGGCAGTCCGAGGTGAAGCCGGGGGCCACAACGTCGACCCGTTTGACGCCTTCCTTGCCAAGCGCTTCCAGGGTTTTGTCGGTGTAGGGCTGGATCCATTCTGCCCGGCCAAAACGCGACTGGAAGGTGAGGCGGAACTGATGTGCTTCGAGCCCGAGCGCCTCGGCCAGCAGGCGGCCGGTTTTCTGGCATTCGCAGTGGTAGGGGTCGCCTTTTTCCAGGGTGTAGCGCGGCACGCCGTGAAAGCTCATGACGAGCACATCGGGGCGGCCGTTTTTCTGCCAGTCGTCGCGGATGTTGCTGGCCAGCGCGGCGATGTAGCCGGGATGGTCGTGGTAATGCTTGAGCGTGCGCAGCGCCGGCTGGTTGCGCACTTTTTGCAGCCAGGCAAACGCCATGTCGAAGGCGGTTCCGGTGCTGGACGCGGCATATTGCGGGTAGGCTGGCAGGATCAGGATGCGGTCGCAGCCATCGGCTTTCATCTTTGCCAAGGTGGCGGTAACCGACGGCTGGCCGTAGCGCATGGCGTATTCGACCTTGATCGGGCTGGTGACTTTTTCGCCCAGCCAGCCCTGCAGCAGCTTGGCCTGCTTTTCTGTATGCACCCGCAGCGGCGAGCCGTCGGTAGTCCAGATCGAGGCATATTTTTCGGCGGATTTCTTTGGTCGGGTGTTGAGGATGATGCCGTTCAGAATCAGCCACCACACCAGACGCGGGATTTCCACCACGCGGGGGTCGGACAAGAACTCTTTCAGGTAAGGCCGCAGCGCTTTTGCGGTGGGCGCGGCCGGGGTGCCCAGATTGACCAGCAGAATACCGGTGCGAGCTTGCTGTCCGTGGGCGTAGTCGGGTTCTTTGAGATATTTCATCAGTGGTGGGACAGTGCGCTCGACAGGAGTTTGGCGGTGATGTCGACAATCGGCACCACGCGTTCGTAGGCCATGCGGGTGGGGCCGACCACGCCGAGCGTGCCGACCACCTGGCCATCGACGGAATAGGGGGCGGTGACCAGGCTGCATTCGTCGAGCGGCAGCAGTTCGGACTCGCCGCCGATGAAGATTTGCACCCCGGCGGCGTTGCGCGACTGGTCGAGCAGTTGCAGCAGGCCGGTCTTCTGCTCGAAGGCATCGAACAGGCGGCGCAGGTTGCCCATGTTGCTGGAGAGTTCGTTGACGTTGAGCAGATTGCGGCTGCCCGACACCACCACGTTTTCGTGGCTGGCATCCGCCGCCTGGCTGCCGGCATCCACGGCCGCGCTCATCAGCCGGTTGATGTCGTCGCGCACGCGGCCGAGCTCATCGCGCAGCTTGGCGCGCACCTGGTCGAAGCGCTGCCCCGAAAAATGCTTGTTGAAATAGTTGGCCGCCTCGGTCAGCACTGATGCGTTGACGGCCTGCTCGGTCAGGATGACGCGGTTTTCGACTTCGCCTTCCATGGTGACGATGATCAGCAGGATGCGTTTGTCCGACAGGTTGATGAACTCGATCTGGCGGAACGCCGGATTGCGGCGCGGCGTCATCACCAGTCCGGCAAACTGGCTCAGATTGGAAAGCAGGCTGGACGCAGCGCTCATCAGATGCTGCGGGTCGGACGAAGCCAGGCTGTGTTCGAGCTGGTTGACCTCGACCTGCGCCAGCGGCCGCATGGTGAGCAGGCGGTCGACAAAAAAACGGTAGCCGCGCGGGGTGGGAATGCGCCCGGCCGAGGTATGCGGGCTGGCGACAAACCCCATTTCCTCGAGGTCGGACATGATGTTGCGGATGCTGGCCGGAGATAAGTCCAGCCCGGCGTGCTTGGAAAGCGTGCGTGATCCGACCGGTTCGCCGTCGACGATGTAACGTTCGATCAGTGTTTTCAGCAGGATGGAGGCGCGGTCGTTGAGCATGGGGGGATTATATAGGTGAGCGGGAAGCGGGGAACGGTGAACGGAATTCCCGCTTACCCCTCACCCCTTTATAATCGCCCCCCATGCAAACCCCTTTTCACACTGTCGGCCTCGTCGGCAAATACGACAACCCGCAGATGCACGAATCAGTGTGTGCGCTGGCCGAATTTTTGCAGACACGTGGCCATGCCGTTCTGCTCGCCAGCCAGACGGCCGAGCGACTGAATCTTCAGAATTGCCCGACCCGCAGCCTGCATGACCTGGCAACCGAGAGCGATGTGGTGGTGGTGATGGGCGGCGACGGTACCATGCTGTCGATCGCGCGCGAACTGGCGCCGCATGGCGTGCCGTTGATCGGCATCAACCAGGGGCGGCTCGGTTTTCTCACCGACATCACGGTGGAGGACATGTACGACGCCATTGCTGAAATCCTCAGTGGCCAGTACGTCGCTGAAGAGCGCATCCTGCTCAACGGCCAGGTGCGGCGCAATGACGAAAAGGTGTTCGAGGCCACCGCGTTCAACGACGTGGTGCTGGGCAAAGGCGGTTCGGGGCGCCTGATCGACCTCGAAATTTCCATCAACAGCGAGTTTGTTTACAGCCAGCGTGCCGATGGCCTGGTGGTCACCACGCCGACCGGCACCACGGCGTATGCGCTGTCGGCGGGCGGCCCCATCGTGCATCCGACGCTGGAGGCGGTGGCGTTGGTGCCGATTTGCCCGCACACCCTGTCGGCGCGCCCGATCGTGGTCAGCAGCCATTCGCGCATCGAACTGCACCTGACTTACGCCGACGACGCGCGCGTTCACTTTGACGGCCAGCATCATTTCGACCTGCAAAGCGGCGATCATGTCTGGATCACCCGTGCCAACCGTCCGGTCACCCTGCTGCATCCGCATTCCTACAGCTACTACGACACCCTGCGGCAGAAGCTGCATTGGGGCAAAAAGCTTTAACGCGCAGCCGGCTCATGCTGTCGCATCTCTCCATCCATAACTACCTGCTGGTTGAATCGGTCGAACTCGATTTCGCGCCGGGTCTGACTGTGCTCACCGGCGAAACCGGGGCGGGCAAATCGATTCTGGTCGATGCCCTGGCGCTGGCGCTGGGTGACCGCGCCGAGGGCGGGGTGGTGCGCAGCGGCGCGCCGCGTGCCGAAATCGCCGCCGAATTCGTGATCGATGGCTTGCCCGAGCTGGCGCGCTGGCTCGACGAAGCAGGGTTTTCTGCAGACGACGGCACGCTGATTCTCCGGCGGGTGATCGAAGCCGGCGGCCGCTCGCGTGCCTTCATCAACGGCAGCGCCGCGCCGCTTGCCCAACTGAAGGAAGCCGCCGAGTTTTTGCTCGATATTCACGGCCAGCATGCCCATCACGCCCTGCTGCGCCCATCCACCCAGCGCGAGGTGCTTGACGCTTATGCCGGCGCGCAGCAAACATCAACCGCCGTCAGCAGCGCCTGGCACGCCTGGCACAGCGCGCGTCAGCGGCGGCTCGACGCCGAGTCCAGCGGCCAGGCACGGCAGATCGAGCGCGAAGGCCTGCAGCTGGCAGTGGAAGAGTTGCGTGCGCTGGGCGACGATCTCGCGCGTTGGGATGACATCCAGACCGAGCACGCCCGGCTGTCGCATGTCACCACCCTGATCGAGGGCAGCCAGGCGCTGATCGCCGGGCTGGACGAAGACGAAACCGCCGTCTCCAGCCAGCTCGGCGACATGAGCGCGCGGATCGATGCGATGCAGACGGTCGACGACAGCCTAAAGGAGGTGGCCACGCTGCTGCATTCGGCCAGCGCCGATCTGGCCGAGGCCGTGCATGCGCTGCGCCGCTATTCCGACAACTTGAGTCTTGACCCGGAACGCCTGAACGAGCTGGATCGCTTGCTGGGCGACATGCACCGGCTGGCGCGCAAGCACCGCGTGCAGCCCGATGCACTGGCCGGATTGCTTGAACACTTCCAGACACGTCTGGCCGAGCTGGCCGCCAGCGACGATTTCGACGCCCTGCAAGCAAGCGAAGCGGCCGCCATGGCGCACTACCAGAATGCGGCCAAGCAACTCAGCGCGCAGCGCAGCAAGGCGGCCAGGGCCTTGTCGAAACAGGTGACCGCCGCGATGCACGAACTGGCGCTGGCAGGTGGCCAGCTCGATATTCTGCTGCAGCCGGTGAGCGAGCCGCGCGCCCACGGGCTGGAAGACGTCGGCTTTCTGGTCGCCAGCCACACCGGCCTGCCGCCGGGGCCGCTGGCCAAGGTGGCGTCGGGCGGCGAACTGTCGCGCATCAGCCTGGCGATTCAGACCGCGCTGTCCGGCGTGGCGGGCGTGCCGACCCTGATTTTCGATGAAGTCGATGTCGGCATCGGCGGCAGCGTCGCCGAAGCGGTCGGGCGGCGCCTGGCCAGGCTCGGCGAAACCCGGCAGGTGCTGGTCATCACCCATCTGCCGCAGGTGGCCGCGCGCGGCACCCAGCATTTGCGTGTCGCCAAGCAGGCCAACGGCGGCTTCGTGTCGTCCAACATCGAATTGCTCGACGCCGACGCGCGAGTGGAAGAACTCGCCCGCATGCTGGGCGGCATCAAAATCACCGCCACCACGCGGCAGCACGCAGCGGAGATGCTCGCCGGGTGAAGCGTTTGCTGGCGCTGTGCCTGCTACTGGCCGCTGTTGCCCCCGCGTGGGCGGACACGATGAGCGGCATCGTCTTTGTGGTCATCGACGGCGACACCATGCTGTTCAAGCCCGACGCCTATGGAACTGCCTCGCGCGCCTTCCTGAAAATTCGCCTGGCCAATATCGATGCCCCTGAAAAAGACCAGCCGTATGGAGACGACGCCACGCGTGCGTTGAGTGCACTGGTACTGAATCAGCGGGTGGACGTGACCACGGTTGCGACCGATTTTTATGGCCGCACCATTGCGCAGATCCAGGCAGGTGACGTGCAGGTGAATACCGAACTGGTGAGGCGTGGGTTGGCTTGGGCGTCGCGCAAAGCGGCCATGAAGAAAATTCAGCGTGATGCGCAGCAGGCAGCCCGTGGGCTGTGGCGTGAAGCTTCGCCGATGCCGCCCTGGGTGTGGCGGCGGGAACACGCTGATTGAATGCACATCATCGAATTGATGCCTGCGTTGGGAATCTTGATTCCCGATGCGGGCCGATTCAGCCCGGGCGTTCTTTCTTCACGGCGCTGGCGTGATCGCTTACCGGTTGTGCCATTCGCAGAAACATCGCGAGTTCTTCGATCCAGCGCAGCTTGCTCTCGACCGGCAATGCGCGAAAGGCCCGCAAGCGCTCGTCGCTGACAAAATAAGTGCGGTCGCCGCGTTCAAATGGCATGGTCAGATTTCTCCCAGCCGCTTCAGGTGTTCGATATCGGACAGATCGATCGGGCGCCCCACTGCCTGTTTCAGCGCAATCAAGTCGTCAACGCCGACAACCACGATGGGTACCTCGCCAGCTTTGATTGTCACGGCACGCTCGCGCATCCCGGCGTAATTAACCGGCGGATACAGCAATACATCCACAGTGATGCCCGCCAGCCCTGGCGCACGCAGGGCGAATACCTCAAGATTGCGTTCGCGATGCCATTCCTCAAGCCGGTCAAGATCGATCAGGGTATTCAGGTCAACCGGCAATACCGGCGTCATCCCGAGTTCGCGCGCCATCGCTACCAGCGAAGTCAGATTCTCCGGCGTCATCGCCACGGTCACCTCGATATCCCTCGTCGCCCGCTCGATACCGTGCAGCGAAACCGCCAGCTCGCCGATCAGGACGTAATCGACGTGATGCCGATCAAAGGCTGAGAACAGATCGAGATAGAACATTCAGAGCATTTCCTGGCTGAGTGATGGCTTGATCTTCAAAAGTGTGGGGGGTCACCCCACCAACTGCTCCAGCACAAACGGCAGAATCCCGTATCGATCCGCAACTTGACCACCACGCGCTCGCTGATGCCATCTGCGCGATGAATCACCAGCGTCACATCCTGCTGCGGCACGATGCCGGTCTCGATGCCTTCGAGGTCGAAGGTCTCAGAGCCGTCGAGTTTCAACGTAGCCGCATCGACGCCGTCCTTGAACTGGCACGGCAGCACGCCCATGCCGGCGAGATTGGCGCGGTGGATGCGCTCGAAACTCTTGGCGACGACGGCTTTCACCCCCAATAGCGTGGTGCCTTTGGCGGCCCAGTCGCGGCTGGAGCCGGTGCCGTATTCTTCGCCGGCGAAGATCATCAAGGGTTTGCCCTCGGCCTGATACGCCATCGCCGCGTCGTAGGCGGACGTTGGCGAAGGTGCCGCGCATCATGATTTCGTGGTTGCCGCGGCGTGCGCCGTAGCTGTTGAAGTCGGCTTTCTGCACGCCGTGTTCCGACAGATACAAGCCTGCGGGCGAGGTCGGCTTGATGCCACCGGCGGGGCTGATGTGGTCGGTGGTGACGGAGTCGCCGAAGATAGCCAGCGCGCGGGCAGCCTTGATCGAGGTGCTGGCAACGGCTTGTTCACTGGCGAAGAACGGCGGCTCCTGGATGTAGGTCGATTTCGTATCCCACTGATACACCGTGCCCGCAGGCGCGGACACCGCGTCCCACAGCGGGTTGTCGGCGCCAACGTCGGCGTAGATTTTGCGGTAGGCCGTGGGGTCGGTGGCGGTGTGCATCACGGCGGCGACGTCTTCGTTGGTCGGCCACAGGTCTTTGAGGAAAACCGGCTTGCCGTCTGTGCCGGTGCCGAGCGGCTCGGTTTCAAAGTCGATGTCGACGCGACCCGCCAGCGCGAAGGCGACAACCAGCGGCGGCGACATGAGGAAGTTGGCCTTGACCGCCTGGTGCACACGCGCTTCGAAATTGCGGTTGCCCGACAGCACCGAGGCGACGACCAGATCGTGGTCGGCGATGGCCTTGTCGATTTCGGGCTTCAACGGGCCGGAGTTGCCGATGCAGGTGGTGCAGCCGTAGCCGACCACGCTGAAACCGACCTGCTCCAGTGCGTCCATCAGCCCGGCCTTGTTCAGATATTCGGTGACGGCGCGCGAGCCGGGGCCGAGGCTGGTCTTGACGTGGGCGGGCGGCTTCAGGCCCAGCGCTGCGGCTTTCTTCGCCAGCAGGCCGGCGGCCAGCATCACGCCGGGGTTGGAGGTGTTGGTGCACGAAGTGATCGCGGCGATCACGACATCGCCATGCCCGAGGCTGCCGTTTCCCTTGCTGAAAAGGATCGCGGGATCGGCCACGATGTGGTCGGGCGTGGGATGGCTGTCGAGCATTTCCTGTTCCTGAGACGGAACGGGAAGCGGCTCCTCCTGACTGCCGCCGCCCGACATATCGGTTTCGACATGCGACGCAGCAGGAAGGGGGACGCGCTTGCCCATTTCACCGCTCTTGCCGTAACCGCCGTCGGCCATTGCCTTGTCCATCAGGCCGCTGAAGGCCGACTTGAGGCCCGCCAGCGCGATGCGGTCCTGCGGCCGCTTGGGGCCGGCGACGCTGGGCTCCACCGTGGACAGATCCAGCGCCAGCGTTTGCGAGTAATCAATGTCACCTGCCTGCGGAATGCCGAACAGCCCTTGCGCCTGGTAGTAGGCGCGGATGGCATCCACCTGCGCGTCGCTGCGGCCGGTCGCGGCAAAGTACTGGCAGGTCGCTTCGTCCACCGGGAAGAAGCCCATGGTCGCGCCGTATTCCGGTGCCATGTTGGCGATCGTCGCGCGGTCGGTCACCGACATGGCGGCCACGCCAGTGCCGAAGAACTCGACGAACTTGCCGACGACTTTTGCGCGGCGCAGCATTTCGGTGAGGGTCAGCACGATGTCGGTGGCGGTGACGCCGGGCTTGGCCGCGCCGGTCAGGTTCACGCCGACGACGTCGGGGGTGAGGAAATACACCGGCTGGCCCAGCATCGCGGCTTCGGCTTCGATGCCGCCGACACCCCAGGCGACGATGCCGAGGCCATTGATCATCGTGGTATGCGAATCGGTGCCGACCAGGGTGTCGGGGTAGGCGACGCCGTCCTTTTCCATTACGCCGCGCGCCAGATATTCCATGTTGACCTGGTGCACGATGCCGACGCCGGGCGGCACCACCTTGAACGTATCGAAGGCCTGCATGCCCCATTTCAGGAACTGGTAGCGCTCGCGGTTGCGCTCGAACTCGATTTTCATGTTGAGATCGAGCGCGTCGTGCGTGCCCGAAGCATCCACCTGAATCGAGTGGTCGACCACCATGTCGACCGGCACCAGCGGCTCGATCTTCTTCGGGTCCTTGCCCATTTTCTGGGCGGCCGAGCGCATCGCGGCGAGGTCGGCCAGCAGCGGCACGCCGGTAAAGTCCTGCAGGATGACGCGCGCCACGGTGAAGGGGACTTCCTCGGTACGTTCGGCATTCGGCTTCCAGCCAGCCAACTGCTTGACGTGCTCAGGGGTGACCTTGACGCCGTCGCAATTGCGCAAGACCGATTCCAGCACGATGCGGATCGACACCGGCAGGCGGCTGACCGATTGGCCGAGCGCGGCTTCGAGTTTTTTCAGCGAAGCGAACTGCTTGCTGCCGCTGGCGGTGGAAAAGGAATCCTGGGTGTTGAAAGCGTCGGTCATGGCGATCTCTAAAGGGAAAGGTAAAAAGTCTGGCGAAGCAATTAACGTGCGATGCGTGGGCTTACGGTGCCTCGCGCCGCATCTGCGGGTGATTTAATGTTCCCGCCTCATCTGCGGGAAGAGGATCACGTCGCGGATGCTCGGCGAATCGGTCAGCAGCATCACCAGGCGGTCGATGCCGATGCCGCAGCCACCGGTGGGCGGCAGGCCGTGTTCCAGCGCGCGGATGTAGTCGGCGTCGTAATGCATCGCTTCCTCGTCGCCCGCCTCTTTTTGACGCACCTGATCCATGAAGCGCTCGGCCTGGTCTTCGGCGTCGTTCAGCTCGGAGAAGCCGTTGGCCATTTCGCGGCCGGTGATGAACAGCTCGAAGCGTTCGGTGATATCGGGCTGGGTGTCGGACCGGCGCGCCAGCGGCGAGACTTCGGCCGGGTAGTCGATGATGAAGGTCGGCTGGATCAACAGCGTTTCGGTGGTTTCCTCGAAGAAGGACAGTTGCAGCCCGCCGATGCCGTCGTGCGGCCGGTATTTGGCTTTCATGGCGACGAACTGGCCAATCAGCCAGTCGCGGTCATTCAGTTGTTCCACGGTGTAGTGCGGGTGGTAGTGGCGGATCGCCTCGACGATGGTGAGCCGGGCAAACGGCTGGCCGAGGTCGATCGTGTGGCCCTGGTAGGGCACCACGGTCGAGCCGGTGGCGGCGATCGCAGCAGCGCGGATCAGCGACTCGGTGAGGTCCATCAAATAGCGATATTCGCGATAGGCCTCGTAGAACTCCATCATGGTGAACTCGGGGTTGTGCCGCGTCGAAAGGCCCTCGTTGCGGAAGTTGCGGTTGATTTCGAACACCTTTTCGAAACCGCCGACCACTAGCCGCTTGAGGTACAGCTCGGGCGCGATGCGCAGGAACATTTCCATGTCGAGCGCATTGTGGTGGGTGGCGAACGGCTTGGCCGCCGCGCCGCCGGGGATGGGATGCATCATTGGCGTTTCGACTTCGAGAAAGTCGCGTTCGATCATGAAGGCGCGAATCGCCGAGATGATTTTCGAGCGGCGCGCAAAGGTTTCGCGCGCGATGTCGTTGGTGATGAGGTCGAGATAGCGCTGGCGGTATCGCTGTTCCTGGTCGGCCAGGCCGTGGAATTTTTCCGGCAGCGGGCGCAGCGCTTTCGACAGCAGGCGGATCGCTTTGGCCTGGATGGTCAACTCGCCCTTGTTGGTCTTGAACAGGATGCCCGTCACGCCGATGAAATCGCCCAGATCCCAGTGCTTGAACGCATCGTGCGACTCGGTGCCGGCATGGTCGTTCGACACATACACCTGAATCTGCCCGCTCATGTCCTGCAGCGTGGCAAAGCTGGCCTTGCCCATCACGCGCTTGAGCATCATGCGGCCGGCTAATTGCACGCTAACGGCTTCGCCTTCCAGCGCCTCCTTGGTCTTGTCGCCGTGCGCGGCGGCCAGCTTGCCCGCGTAATCGCGGCGCTCGAAGTCGTTGGGGAAGGCGATGCCCTGTTCGCGGATCGCGGCAAGCTTGGCGCGGCGTTCGGCGATGATCTGGTTCTCGTCGAGGGCGGGGGCGGGGGCGGGGGTTTCAGTGTTCATGGTCGGCAAGGTCATACAAAAAAAGAATCTGCTGCGAGGTTGAGTTTGTTTGCCGCGTCGGCCATCACCCGGTCGGCGGTGGCAAGGCGGGTGACTCCGGCGTTGCGCGCAGCGGTGAGGTGAATGGCGTCGAGCGTGCGTAAAGGTACCGGTTTGACGCTGTCGAGCACGCGCAGCGCGTCGATCAGCAACGTGTCATCGAACGACACGATGCGGAAATAGCCATCGGCCAGATGACGGGTAAATTCGGTGCGTGCCAGCGTCAGATAGTCTTCGGAAATCTGTCCGGTGCGCAACCGGCGCGCCATGGCGCAATGCCATTCCAGCATGCTCAGTCGGCTGATGACGAGCCCGTCGACCTCGCCGACGAGACGCTCCACTTCAGTGGAAAACGCCTCGGCTACATACAGCTTGATTAGCGCGCTGGTGTCGAGATATACCTCAGTCACGCGCATCCCGATCTTCGCGGATCAATACCTCGCTGGGAATATCCTGAAAAGGCGATTGATCGCGCAGCCATTTGAGCGACGGCAACTTGCGCGCGGGCGTGGCAGGCGTAACCGGCAGAATCCGCGCTATCGGCTCGCCGCGACACACCACCAGCACCTCGTCGCTGTCGGCAAACATCTGGTCGGGGTGCGACAGGCCTTCGCGGGCTTCACGGATGGTCAGGGTTTTCATGGCAAACCTCGGAATGGGGGTAAAACGTGACACAATTATAGCCAATGTGACACATCCGCCGCCAGCCTGTTTTTTGCCATGTCCGACACCCCTTTAAGCCTGCTCAACCGCGTCTTCGGCTACCCCGCGTTCCGCGGCGAGCAGGCGGCCATCGTTGATACGCTGGTGGCGGGCGGCGACGCGCTGGTGCTGATGCCGACCGGCGGCGGCAAGTCGCTGTGTTTCCAGATTCCGGCCTTGCTGCGCGAGGGCTGCGCGGTGGTGGTGTCGCCGCTCATCGCGCTGATGCAGGACCAGGTCGCGGCCTTGAAAGAACTGGGTATCGCCGCCGAGTTCCTGAATTCGAGTCTGGATAACGCAACGGCGATGCAGGTCGAACGCGCGTTTGTCAGCGGCCAGCTCAAGCTGCTGTATGTCGCGCCGGAACGCCTGCTCACGCAACGCTTCCAGAGCCTGCTTGAACAGGCGCGCGTCGCGCTGTTCGCCATCGACGAAGCGCACTGCGTGTCGCAATGGGGGCACGACTTCCGTCCGGAATATCTGGGCCTGTCGGCCTTGCACGAGCGTTTTCCCGATGTGCCGCGGATCGCCTTGACGGCCACCGCCGACACCGCAACCCGCGCCGAAATCCTCACCCGGCTCGACCTCGGTGCCGCGCGCGTGTTCGTCGCCAGCTTCGACCGTCCCAACATCCGCTACCGCATCAGCGAAAAATCCGACCCGCGCCGCCAGTTGCTGGATTTTCTGGGTGAACACAAGGGCGAGGCGGGGATCGTGTATTGCAGCACGCGCAAGAAAGTTGAAGACACCGCCGACGCGCTCAATCAAGCCGGCCTCACCGCACTGGCCTACCACGGCGGCATGGACAACGTGACGCGCCGCCGCCACCAGGAAAAATTCCTGCGCGACGACGGCGTTGTCATGGTCGCCACCCTCGCATTCGGCATGGGCATCGACAAGCCCGACGTGCGCTTCGTCGCGCACACGGATTTGCCGCGCTCAGTCGAAGGCTACTACCAGGAAACCGGCCGTGCCGGGCGTGACGGCGAGCCTGCCGAAGCCTGGATGGCGTGGGGCCTGCAGGACGTCGTCACGCAGCGCCGCTTCATCGACGAAGGCGAGGCCGAAGACGCCCACAAGCGCATCGGCCATGCCAAGCTCGATGCGCTGGTGGGCCTGTGCGAGGCGGCCAGCTGCCGCCGCGTCGCGCTGCTGAGTTACTTCGGTGAAACCAGCCAGCCCTGCGGCAACTGCGACGTCTGTCTCAACCCGCCCACGCTGTGGGACGGCACCGAGACTGCGCAAAAACTGCTGTCGGCTGTATACCGCACGGGCCAGCGCTTCGGCGCCGGCCACGTCATCGACGTGCTGCTCGGCAAAGCCACGGAAAAAGTCGACAAATTCGGCCACACCAGCCTGAGCGTATTCGGCATCGGTGCCAGCCAGACCGACAAAGTCTGGCGCGCCGTGCTGCGCCAGCTCGTCGTGCGCGGACTGCTGGAGGTGGATCACACCGCCTACGGCGCGTTGAAACTCACCGCCGCCGCCAAGCCCGTGTTGAAGGGCGAGGAAACCGTCATGCTGCGCGCGATCGAAGTGCGCACCGCGCGCAGCAAAAAATCGCGCTTCGCCGCCAGTTCCGGCGAAGGCGTCCACAACGATGAAGATCCGCTGTTCCTGTCCCTGCGCGCCTGGCGCCGCGAAACTGCCAACGAAAAGGGCGTGCCCGCCTACGTCATCCTGCACGACGCCACCCTGCGCGAAATCGCCGCGCGCCGCCCCGCCACGCTGGCGGAGCTGGGCGCGATATCGGGGCTGGGGACGAAAAAGCTGGAAGCCTACGGCGAGGATGTGCTGGCAGTGGTGGCGGAGGGCTGAAGCGAGCCTTGGCTGGGCAACAGCTAGCGCACACCCCGCCGCGCTGGCGGTGCTGGACGACAATCCCTGTTGCGCAGTATCCTGCACATAATTCTGTCATCCCCGTCAAGGAGTAGACCATGGGCTTTTCCACCGGCGATGTGGTGCCATTTACCCAGGCGCGCGCCAATCTTTCCGAGCTGGCCGACCAGGCCAAGGCCGGCGCCGAGAAAATCATCACTAAAAACGGCGAGAGTTACGTCGCCCTGATCGACGCCGACCGGCTGGACTACTACCACCGGCTGGAACGCGAGCGCATCCATCTGTTGCTCATCGACGATGCCCGCCGTGGTCTGGCCGACATCGCCGCCGGACGGACCTTCGAGGCCGATGGCGCCATCGAGCGGCTACAGCAGCGCCGGGCCGCGACCGGTCCCGCCAACTCGTCCCCCGCTGGCAAGCCCACCCGGAAGCGTGGCTGAGCGCCTGGTCCGGGTCGAGCTGACCGCGAGCTTTCTGGAACGCCTCGACGCCGTCGAAGGCTTCCTGCTGGAAGCCGACGCGGGCTTTGTCTTCGATGCGCTGTTGGCCGAACTGCGCGCCACGGTCATCCCCAACCTGAGCCGCTATCCCCGCATCGGCCGGCGCTACCTGGACAACCCGCCCCAATCAGCCGAAGCGCTGGCCCAACTCGCCGCGCTGCCGGCCGGCGCCGCTCAGGCCCTGCGCGAATACCTGCATGGCGACTACCTCATGCTGTACGCCGCATCTGAGATCGACGCCACGGTTTACCTGCTGTCCATCCGGCATCACCGCCAGCTTTCGTTTGATTTTTCTCGGCTGTGGCCCGGGGCGTGATGTCCACGGCGCATATGGTGGCAGACCCTATTTTTTCCTTCCGTAATCACTATGTCCCAGAGCACTATCTGAAGAGATGGTCTGGCGGCACGCCAAGAGTTTGGACGTACAGGCTGCTTGTTCCACATGAGCATGTTCAGTTGTGGAAAAATTACTCACTAGAATCGATTGGGAGAAGGAACCACCTCTATACGCGAATTCGGGAGGGGAACGAATCCGATGAACTTGAGCGTTGGTTTAGTACGAATTTTGAATGCCCGGCCAATTTGATAATCGAAAAGGTTGTTACCGGTGAGCCCCTTGTTCCGGATGATTGGAGAACACTTGCACGCTTTGTAGCGCTGCAGGATGTTCGTACGCCAGCGAGGATGACGGAGATCATCGAGAGCGCACGTGATTACTTACCTGCGATGCTCAAAGAGGTTTTGGAAGGCGCTGTGGAGGACATAAGGGCTGCGAAAGATAAGGATCTCCCCTTACCTGTTATCCAAGACAAGCCCCGTGCTATTCCTCTCCCGATGGCTGTACGCACGGAAATTGAACCCGGGGCGGAAACAGGAACACTACGTATTGAAACGGTGGCCGGCAGAGGTTATTGGCTGTACGCGGTCGAGGTATTGCTGACCCAAACAGTCAAACTCTTGGAGAGCCATAGGTGGACGGTCGTTCGACCTCCTGTAGGGATGAAGTGGCTTACTAGCGACAATCCAGTCGTAAAACTCAATTTCTACAGCAATGGAAGTTTCGACCTTGGTGGTGGCTGGGGTAACCCTGGTTCGGAGATTCTCCTGCCACTTTCTCCTGAGTATTTGCTTTATACGCAAGTCGGAAAAAGGCCTAGGTTTGCTCGCGGGGATCGTTTACCAGAACCGCTGGCTTCTCAAATTCAGGGCCTTATCATCAAAAATGCACACCGATACATCTTTTCCGACCAAATTGATCCAGCAGTTCCAAATGCGCGCCCTCGTGTCGTGAGTAAGGAGATGGTTCGTATGGAGGATCTGGGATGGGCCGAGTTTCATGGCGCACAGACCAAAGCAGAGCAGGAACTGCACGACTGATGAACATGAACCGATTGGTTGCCTAGGTTGATGGCGGCCAGCAAGCGCTTGATTTGGTCGAAAACCACTCCCTCACATCGCTCAGCACGGGCGACGCGCATCCCCTGCAATCAACCCTTCAACGCATTCCCCACCACCTCCGCCACATCCTTCGCCAAGCCTTCGACGGCAGCGATGCGCTCCAGCGCGGCGCGTGCATGCGCTTGCCGTCCGGCGTCGAACTGCCGCCAGCGGTCGAAGCTGCGCGCGATGCGTGAGGCGACCTGCGGGTTTATTGCCTGGAGTTCGCTGATGACGTCGGCGGCCAGGGCGTAGCCGCTGCCGTCGGCGGCGTGGAAGTGACGCGGGTTGCCGCCGCAGAAACCGCGCACTAGTGCGTATACCCGATTCGGATTTTTGAGATCGAAGGCAGGGTGCTGCATCAGCGCCCGCACGCGCGCGACGGTGCCGGGCAGGCGCGAGGTGGCCTGCACCGAAAACCATTTGTCGATGACCAGGGCTTCGGTTTGCCAGCGGGCGTAAAAGTCTGCGAGCGCCACTTCCCGTTCGGGCAGGTCGAGGTTGGCGAGCGTGGCCAGCGCGGCGATTTCGTCGGTCATGTTGCCGCCAGCCCCGTTGCCGCCAGCCGCGAGTTGGGCGGTGAGGCGCGGCACGACCGAGGCTTGCAGATACCCAGCATCGCTTTCCGCCAGATAAGCCAGGCAGGCGTTGCGCAGGGCGCGCTGGCCGACCTGCGCGCCGTCGGGGGCGTAGGCGGCGGTGGGGGCGAGGGCGGTCCACACGGCTTCGAGTTTGTCGCGCAGGCGGGCGGCAAGGTGGCGGCGCAGGGTCACGCGCGCGGTGTGGATGGCTTCGGGGTCGATGGTGCCGCCTTGGGCAACCACAGCTTCGGCGAGCACCGCTTCGGCGGGCAGGTTCAGGGCCTCGGCGGCGAGCGCGGGGTCGAGGCTCAGGCCAGCGTCGAGCACGCGCCCGCAGGCCGCGACGAAGGCATCTGGAATCCAGTCGCTGCCGGCGCCGCCCGCCGCGATACCGGCGAGCAGGACGCGCGTCGCCAGCCGTTGTCCGGCTTCCCAGCGGTTGAAGGCGTCGGAATCGTGCGCCATCAGGTGCGCGAGTTCGGCATCGGTCTGTTCGAATTCCAGCAGCACCGGCGCGGAGAAATCGCGTAGCAGCGAGGCGACGGGGGCGGCGGGAATGCCTTCGAAGACGAAGGTCTGCGTGGGCTCGGTGAGCGAGAGCACGCGCGTGGTGCCGACGGCCTCAGTTTCGCCGGCGAGTTGCAGCGGCGTGTCGCGGCCGTCGGGCAACACCAGCCCGAGCGCGACGGGGATATGCAGCACGCCTTCGACCACGGGCTGCCCCGATTCGGCCAGCCGCTTTTCGTAAGCGGTGGGGGCGAGGTGCTGGGTGAGCGTGAGCGTGTAGCGCTGGGTCGGGGCGTCGTATGCGCCCGTGGCATGCAGGCGCGGCGTGCCGGCGCGTGCGTACCAGCGCCGGAACTGCGCGAGATCGACTTGGGTCGCGTCCTGCATCGCCGCGACGAAGTCGTCGCAGGTGACCGCCTGGCCGTCGTGGCGCTGGAAGTAGAGATCCATGCCGCGCCGGAAGCCGTCGCGCCCCAGCAGGGTATGCATCATGCGGATGACTTCCGCGCCCTTGTTGTAGACGGTGGCGGTGTAGAAGTTGTTGATCTCGGCGTAGGAGGCGGGCCGGATCGGGTGCGCCATCGGCCCCGCGTCTTCGGGGAACTGGCCGATGCGCAGGCCGCGCACTTCCTGGATGCGGGTGACCGCGCGCGAATGCGTGTCGGCGCCGAATTCCTGGTCGCGGAAGACGGTGAGGCCTTCCTTCAGCGACAGCTGGAACCAGTCGCGGCAGGTGACACGGTTGCCGGTCCAGTTGTGGAAATACTCGTGCGCCACCACCCGGTCGATGCCCTGGTAGTCGGCGTCGGTCGCGGTGTCCGGGCGCGCCAGCACGTATTTGGTGTTGAAAATGTTGAGGCCCTTGTTCTCCATCGCGCCCGGCTTTTTTCAGCGCTGCCATCGCGTGGGCGCACTGGTCGAGCTTGCCGGGTTCGACGTAAATTTCCAGCTTGACCGGGCGGCCCGAGGCAGTGATGAAACTGTCTTCGAGCACGTCGAGCTTGGCCGCGACCAGCGCGAACAGGTACGCGGGTTTGGGGAAGGGGTCTTCCCAGCGCACCCAGTGGCGCGTCGCGTCGTCGGTGGACGCGCCGGCGGCAACGGGATTACCGTTGGACAGCAGGTGAGGAAAACGCGCGCGCTCGGCTTCCACCGTGCAGGTGAAGGTGGCCATCACGTCCGGCCGGTCGGGGAAGAAAGTGATGCGGCGGAAGCCTTCCGCCTCGCACTGGGTGAAATAACCGTCCTTGGAACGGTACAGGCCGGAGAGCTGGGTGTTCTGGTCCGGGTGAATGCGCACCGTGGTTTCAAGCTGAAACGTGTCGGGCAGCGACGCGGTGATCGTCAGCCGGTCGTCGGCGTACGAGTAACGCGCCGGGTCGAGCGCGGCGCCTTCGAGCGTCACGCTCACCAGTTCCAGCGCTTCGCCATTCAGCACCAGCGGGCCGGCCAACGCCGCCGGATTGCGTCGGCAGGCGAGACTGGTTCTGACTTCGGCGTGGCCCTCGAAAATCGCCACGTGAAGATCGACCGTGCCGATCAGCCAGGCGGGCGGGGCGTAGTCCTTGAGATACAGCGTGATGGGGGTTTCGGTGCGCATGGGATCTCCGGCGGCGGATGGATAACAGTTAGACGATGGAGCGGCTCACACCCAGTTTTCAACAATGAGGCCGGGGTAATCCCTGAAATCCGCTTCGTTGTTGGTGATGAGCGTTAGACCAAGGCTTGCAGCGTGCGCGGCGATCAGCCGGTCCAGCGCGTCGCGGCGGCGGTCACGCACTGCGGCGGCTAAAACGCCGTATTGCACCGCAACAGCGTTATCGAGCGGCAGCACGGGCAAGTAGGCGAGAAGGTCATCCAGTGCGCGTTCGGCTTCACGCTTGATGCTGGGATCGCGTTCGACGCCGTGGCGCAATTCGGCCAGGGTGACGACGGAGATAACCAGATCGCCGTAGTTGAATTCCTGAAAACGTCGCAGCAATTCGGGTGGGTGGCGCTGGATGAGGTGGATGCAGATGTTGGTGTCGAGCAGGTAGCGCATGGGCTTATTTGCCGCCCGCCGGTTTGTACTCCGGGCTGTCCTGATGCACGGCGGGGCTTTCCCCGAAACCGCTCCAGTCGCGTTCCTTCTGTTCGTGGAATTCGCGGCCCTCGGCCATGAAGCCGGGCGGAAAAGCGGCGAACGCTTCGGCCAGCCCGGTCAGCTTGCGTTTGACGACAGGACGCAGGACGAGGGTATCGCCGACTTTCTCGATTTCGACATCCTGGCTGGCTTCGACGATGGCCAATTCTTTTGGAATTCGTACGGCCAGCGAGTTGCCGCTTTTGAAGACGCGTGTGAGCATGGTGAACCTCCTGTGTATATACAGGATATACGCCCGTTATTTCGGGCGCAAGCCATTGTTTACACGCCCTGTTTCAGACTCGCCTCGATAAAGATGTCGAGGTCGCCGTCCAGCACTTTTTGCGTGGCGGAGGTTTCAACGTTGGTGCGCAAATCCTTGATGCGCGAGTTGTCCAGCACGTAGGAGCGGATCTGGTGGCCCCAGCCGACGTCCGACTTGCCGGCTTCGAGTTTGTCTTGTTCGGCCTGGCGCTTGCGCAGCTCGGCTTCGTAGAGCTTCGACTTCAGCATCGACATCGCCTCGGCGCGGTTCTTGTGCTGCGAGCGGTCGTTCTGGCACTGCACCACGATGTTGGTGGGCAGGTGGGTGATGCGCACCGCGGAGTCGGTCTTGTTGATGTGCTGGCCGCCGGCGCCGGACGCGCGATAGGTGTCGACACGCAGGTCGGCGGGGTTGATGTCGACTTCGATGGAATCGTCGACTTCGGGGTAGACAAAGATGCTGGCGAAGCTGGTGTGGCGGCCGCCGGACGAGTCGAACGGCGATTTGCGCACCAGGCGGTGGACGCCGGTTTCGGTGCGCAGGGTGCCGTAGGCGTAGTCGCCTTCGATCTTGATCGAGGCGGATTTGATG
>NCHD01000142.1 GCA_002257045.1 Hydrogenophilales bacterium 16-61-112
CAGCGCGACAACGCCGACGATGATGAGCACCCACCACAGGATCATGAAAATCCCGCCGAATCCGAAACCGCCTGCCATGCCATAACCGTCCATCATTGTTGTTCTCCTGTCATCATTTTCGGCCGTTTCCGGCTACTCGATTGCAATACGCTTAGGAAGTCCTGAACCAGTCGTCACCCCGGCGGAGGCCGGGCCCAAGCGCTTGATCTAACTAGATTCCTGCATGCACCTGCAAGGGGCAGGCTGGGTTGTAAACAACTAATATCCAACCAAATGCTGCGCGCCTCACGGTGATCTCAGCTACGCTTGAAGAGCGCTCGCAGCTCATCTTCAGTTGGCTGGCGGCGGAACACCACTTCGTCATCTACAACCAAACTGGGGGAGTGCCTGATGCTATATCGCTCGACGATTTCCGGATGGTCCTCTACGAACAACACTTCGTAGACGACAGCCAAGTCCTTGAGCTCACGTTCAAGGTTGCGATAGTGGCTGCAATCGTGTGTAGCAATAATCCTGACATTCATGACTTGATCTCCTATAGAGTAAGACGCCCTTATCCGACTTGGCTGTCATCGTCGATTCCCTGATTGTCGCCGTCGCACGAAGGTAGACCATGGGTTTCGCGATGGCTATCGATGCGGTGTAAGGGCAAAAAACTATCCATCATTGTTCGGTGCCGCTTCATCCATCGCCGGTGCTGGCCATGACATATCACTAAACATTTTTCATTTCATCAATTGTTCAGCCCTGCCGTCTTTCTTTGCGTCATGGCCTTTGTCATTTCACGTCGCGGCCCTCGTCCTTGCGAGGAGTGCCATCGCCGCGAACCTTGCGCTGCACCTGCAGGGCAGTGAGGCCGTCGTGCCGCCCTTTCTCGTTGTAAAGCACGTCGATGACCACACCCTTGTCGTCAAACATCAGGGTATAGGTGCGCACACCGCTACCTGGCCCGGTTTCGTACACGGTATGCTTTTCCCTTGTGGGATGCTGGTAGGTTTGAGCTTGCTTGCCGCCCACCTGGTATACCCAACCTTCCTTTCCATTGGGCAGAATCAAGGTACGGAGGGCTTTACCGTGGTGGCTGAAAGCGGCTTGTTTGGGGATGACGCCGAGGGGATAGGCGCTTAACACTGCCTCTGGCTCTAGCTTCTCGGCGAAGCTTGGTGGCATGGACAGCTGCCGCGTCTGACCGGCCAGGGCAACGCTAGCCGCGATCGTGGTCAGTGTCAGCAGTACATTCAAGACAGGTTTCATTGTCATCCTTACCCCATGCCGTAGTGCTCAAAGCCCCACATTTGCGCCCTCTTGCTCCAGATAGCCACATGACAACGTGGCACACATAGAGGCCCAAGCGAACTGCAATGCCGGGGCCTCCTGTCGCATATTCTCAGATCGACTGTTTAGTGCCGGGCCCTAGCTGTCCCCATTCCCTTTTTCGGCTGAATGGTTATCGCCGGGCTCATGGGGAACATGCCGCTCGCCCGCCTGAATATTGAGCAGGATCGAACCATATGCATCGCCTTCACCCCTTTCCGGGGCATGCCTGTCCCCCTCAACGTGGGGAAAATGACTGGCATGCATGTTGGTAATGCTCTGTTTCTGATCTGGGTCATTGTCCTGGTGATATGCCCAGGCCGGTGCCACCAGCAGGACCAGGGTAGTGAACGGAATGATTGATTTCATGACTTGTTCCTTCTATTCGGTTAAGAAACACCACGGCCGTTTCCGTCGCAACGGCCATCACGGCCCAGCTTTACTGGCCGCCCTGGGGCTTGCCCATATTGGTCTGCATCATCATCTGCATCATGTCCATGCGCTTTTCCATCATCTCCATGCGCTTGGCCATCATGTCGTCGCCGCCAGCCATGCCCATGCCGCCCTTGCCCCCCATCATGCCCATGCCGCCGCCCATCATTCCGTCCTTCATCATCGGGCAGTCCATCATGCCCATGCCGCCGCCAGCGCCAGCCATGCTTTTTCCCGCCATCATGTTTTCCTGCATGGTCTGCATATGCTCCTGCATCAGCTTCTGGCGCTGGGCCGGGTCCTTGGACCTGGCCATCTGTTCCAGCTGACTTTGCATGCGCTTGGTGTTGGCCTGCATTTTCTGGACCGTTTGATCGGTGATGGGCGTGGCCGCGCCGGCTTTTTGATCGGGATGGTGAGCGTCATCTGCGAATACGGGTTGCATGGCAAAGACGGACAGCATCAGGGTGGCAACGAGTGCATGGCGTGTCATGGTTGACTCCTTTACGTGGGGAAAAATGAACATTACGGTTTGACAACTTCGAGCCGGGTCACGGTAAACACACCATTCACCCGGTCAGCGAGGAACCGGACAGAATCGCCGGGTTTGACCTGATCCAGCCAGGTGGCATCCTCAACCCGGAAAACCATGGTCAT
>NCHD01000143.1 GCA_002257045.1 Hydrogenophilales bacterium 16-61-112
ATAGACGCCGGTTTTCTTGAACTCGTCCACCGCAGCGGTGAGCGCTTTTTCAGTCGCATCATCCATGTTGCCGGTGGATTCGATCGTGTCCATGAGGCCACCAAACTTGGATTTGATGAACGCGGTCAACGCCGACTCAAACGGCAGAATCTTGTTGATTTCGACGTCGTCCATGTAACCCTTGTTGACTGCGAACAGGGTCAGCGCCATTTCCGAAACTGACATCGGCGAGTATTGCGCCTGCTTCATCAGTTCGGTCACACGGCGGCCGCGCTCGAGTTGCTTGCGGGTCGCCTCGTCGAGATCGGATGCAAACTGCGCGAAGGCAGCCAGCTCACGATACTGCGCGAGAGCCAGTCGAATACCGCCACCGAGTTTCTTGATGACCTTGGTCTGCGCGGCGCCGCCGACGCGCGACACCGACAGGCCGGCGTTGATTGCGGGACGGATACCGGCGTTGAACAGGTCGGTCTCAAGGAAGATCTGGCCGTCGGTAATCGAAATCACGTTGGTCGGCACGAATGCGGACACGTCACCGGCCTGCGTTTCGATGATCGGCAACGCGGTCAGCGAACCGGTCTGGCCCTTGACGGCGCCGTTAGTCATTTTTTCAACATAGTCGGCGTTGACGCGTGCTGCGCGCTCGAGCAGGCGTGAGTGCAGATAGAACACGTCGCCGGGATACGCTTCACGGCCCGGCGGACGGCGCAACAGCAGCGAAACCTGACGGTAGGCCCAAGCCTGCTTGGTCAGATCGTCATACACAATCAGCGCATCTTCACCCAGGTCGCGAAAATATTCGCCCATGGTGCAACCGGAGTACGGTGCGATGTATTGCATGGCGGCAGCGTCAGCAGCGGTCGCAGCAACCACAATGGTGTGATCCATCGCGCCGTGCTCTTCGAGCTTGCGTACCACGTTGGCAACCGAGGACGCCTTCTGGCCGACAGCGACGTAGATACACTTCACGCCGGTGCCCTTCTGGTTGATGATGGCGTCGATCGCAACAGCGGTCTTGCCGGTCTGGCGGTCGCCAATGATCAGCTCGCGCTGGCCGCGGCCAACCGGCACCATGGCGTCGATCGACTTGAGGCCGGTCTGCACCGGCTGGTCAACCGATTTACGTTCAATCACGCCCGGCGCAATGCGCTCGATCGGCATGGTCCGGTCTGCCACGATGGGGCCCTTGCCGTCGATCGGCTGGCCCAGCGAGTTCACCACGCGACCGAGCAGGCCACGGCCTACCGGTACTTCCAGGATGCGACCGGTGCACTTGGCAATGTCACCTTCCTTGATATGTTCGTAGTCGCCCAGAATCACGGCGCCGACGGAGTCGCGCTCAAGGTTGAGTGCCACGCCGAAGGTGTTGCCCGGCATTTCGATCATTTCACCCGACATCACGTCGGACAAACCATGAATGCGGACGATGCCGTCGGTGACGGACACGATCGTTCCCTGAGTGCGCAACTCGCTCGCTGCACCGAAGGATTCGATCTTGGCTTTGATCAGTTCGCTGATTTCGCTTGGATTCAATTGCATGTGTGTTCTCCGAACCGCCGGGATTTAAATTTGGGCGGTGTCCGATAAATAAGAGTCTGGATGGGCGCCGGGTTCAATCAGCCCTGAAGCGCGAAGCTCATGCGCTGCAGCCGAACCTGCCACCAGACCATCAATCTGATCTTGTGCCATTTCCTGTGCACTGGTGATGGTCGCTTCGAGGGTGCCTTCGGCGCTTGCCTTCAGCGTTTCGAACTGCTCGCCAATGACGGGCAGCAATGACAATCGGCCGTTGTCGGCCAGCACCTTGACGAAGCTTGCACCGCGCTCACCGAGCGCGCTGCCCGCCACATCGATCACCAAAGCCGCGACGCGCTCGGCAGCCACGGAAGGGTCAGCGTTCAGGCGCGCCAACTGCGCATCCGAAACAATCGATGCCAGCGTGGCGATACGGGAAGACCAGCCTGCCAGATCGTTTTCGCCCTGTGCGATGCGGAACACCGCTTCGGCGTAGGGACGTGCCAGAGTAGACAGTTCGCTCATGGCTTACAGCTCGGCTTTCAGCTGGCCCAGCAGGTCAGCATGGGTTTGCGCGTTGACTTCCCGACGCAGGATTTTTTCCGCACCGGCAACTGCCAGCGCAGCGACCTGTTCACGCAGGCTTTCACGTGCACGGTTGGTTTCCTGTGCAATGTTGGCTTGCGCCGCGGCAAGCTGACGCTCGCCTTCTTCCTTGGCCGCCGTTTTGGCCTCTTCGACCATTTGCGCCGCACGCTTTTCAGCCTGAACGATGACTTCGGCTGCGGTTGCCTTGGCTTCACGCATGTTGTCGCCGGCTTTTTTGGCAGCCAGTTCCAGCTCGTGCTTGCCACGGTCGGCAGCGGCAAGGCCATCGGCAATCTGCTTCTTGCGCGTTTCGAGCGCGCTCATGATGGGCGGCCACACGTACTTCATGCAGAACCACACAAAGAAGATGAACGTGACGGACTGGCCGATCAAAGTTGCGTTGAAATTCATATCCGCACCTTAATAATGACGTGGGTAAATTAGCTCTGTATCAGCTACAACTGCGCAGAGAATTAACCGGCGACGGCGAACAGAACGTACATGGCCAGACCGACGGCGATCATCGGCACGGCGTCAACCAGGCCCATGACGATGAAGAACTGGGTGCGCAGCATCGGAATCAGTTCGGGCTGACGGGCAGCGCCTTCCAGAAAGCGGCCGCCCAGGACGCCAATACCGATCGCCGCGCCCAATGCGCCCATACCCATCATCAACGCACCAGCGATGTACAGCACTGCTTGAGTCATTTCCATTTGTTGCTCCTAAAAGTTAAAAATAAAGTTGAAAACAGGAAACCAGAATTTATCGATACAAGGTGAATCAATGATGCTCGGAGTGCGCCATATCCAGATACACAATGGTCAGCGTCATGAAGATGAACGCCTGCAGGGTGATGATCAGGATGTGGAACACAGCCCACGCCCACTGCAGCGCACCGCCGAACAGAGCCATGATCCAGCTGCCGCCGAACATCAGCGCAATCAGGATGAAGATCATTTCACCGGCGTACATGTTGCCGAACAGTCGCAGTGCCAGCGAAATCGGCTTGGCAATTAGACCCACGCCTTCGAGCAGCAGGTTGACCGGGAACATGAATTTGGGGAAAGGCTGGAACGCCAGCTCGGAGAAGAAACCGCCCGCGCCCTTCATCTTGACGCTGTAGAACAGCACCAGGAAGAAAATCGACAGCGACAGGCCAAAGGTGACGTTCGGGTCGGTCGATGGCACGACCTTCAGGTAGGGCAGGCCCGCCATCGAGCCCAGCAAGGGCAGCCAGTCAACCGGGAACAGGTCCATCAGGTTCATCAAAAACACCCACATGAAGACGGTCAAAGCCAGCGGCGCGACCAGGGGGTTTTTGTGGGAAAAGGATCCGCGAACCGAGTTGTCGATGAACTCGATCACCCATTCGACAAAGTTCTGCAGGCCGGACGGCACGCCGACCGTGGCTTTTTTGGCTGCCAAGCGGAAGACGAAAAGGAATAGCAGGCCCAGACCGATCGAGAACGCCATGCTATCGACGTTGATGGCCCAGAAGCCCATTGCCTTGGCTTCTTCGGCACCATGCGCAAAGGTCATAGTTGCCTGGGTCAACACCTCGCCATCGTGGCGCTGATAGCCCGCAGGCAATTCGCCATAGGTCAGATTTTGCAGGTGATGCTTGATGTACTCACCGGAGGAAGCGTATTCCGTAGCCATGATGATCTAGTTCAATTAAGTGGGTTTTGAATGCGCACATGACCGGTGCGCATTCAAAACCT
>NCHD01000144.1 GCA_002257045.1 Hydrogenophilales bacterium 16-61-112
GTTGCCGGTATTCTCACGCTCTCGGTACCGGTCATCGCCTACATGCTGACCAATGTCAGCGCGGCATCTTTCACCAGCGTCATATCAGGCGTCATGAGCCCGGCAAATTCCTCCGCTCAAACCGCAGGCGCGCAGGTCGGTACCGGGAATATCAGCGCTGGCAACACTCAATGGGGCAATGTCACCATGGGGAACTGGAGCGCGAACAATAGAAGCGCGGATCAGTGGAATACCGCGCCTACAAACCGGCACGGGTCCGGAGTCAACCAAGCAGTCGGAAGTGACGGTTCGATGATTTCGACTTTTGGTAATGGCCAGTTCCCATCGGTGCTGAATCGTGCCGGCACGGTCTCTGATCTGGGTGAGGTTGGCGGGATGGTGGGAACAGTGGTGGCAACACAAGCTCAGACGCTATCCAAAAACAGTTTCCAGCAGGCTGGCGAGGCATCGGCCGCCAGGTCGAGTTCGCTCACGGCGGCCTACGATAAGGCGCAGTCCTTCCTGCAGTCAGCAGGTTCCTCGACTCGCGTGGGGTCTGATGCAGGTGTCGGCAGCATCGCTCAGTTTGCCCAGACATATGAGAGTGCGATGAATACCGCATCAAAATGGGACGCGGGGATCAAGCTCAGTGATACGGAAAAACAGCAGCTACTCAAAGAAGTTTCTGCAAACTTTGGAGCAGGCGTAAATGTTGGGGCACTTTCCGCCGGCGTTCGTGCTTCTTTGAAACATGCCGCTGCTTCTGAATCTCAAATCCAAAGCGTCCTGGATTCAGCCCGTTCCTACGCAGAGTCTTCCGGCTTCAAGGACCAGCTCAACAAGGCGCAAAGCTTCAATAACACCATCAGCACGTCAACGGGTAGCGAGTCTGCACGCCGTGCGTCAAGCGAGATCCGAGCCAGCCTGTCAGATGCCGACAGGGCCGAACATGCTCAGCGCGTATCGCTCTCGCAGGCCGAGGCATATGAACGGGTTGCAAGCGAAACCCGCTCAGGGGAAGGACGCGCGCAAGCCGACCTGTCCAACTTCATCGTTGCGCAGCTTGGCGGCGCTGCCAGAGCGAATACCGCGCTCGGTTCAAGGGATACTGCTGGCCAGCTCGCGCTGGTGGATGGATACATAAAGGAATGGGTGCAGAACCAAGCCGGATTGATGCGTCAAGGAGACAATTCTGCCAATGCTGGGCTTGAGCCAGCCACCAAGCTTTCCACCCCGACACCAGGCGGCGAGCCGAATGAGCTCTACCAAGACTCCGCCAGCGACATCAGGGGTGGAAATACTGCCAACCAATCGCGTGTCCCAGGTAACCCGCATGCCTCTCCCGCAATGATCGTAGATCGGGATGGACCAGGCGGACAGTCCGGTCAGACCGTGACGCCAGTTATCGTGGAACGGGCAGCCAAAGCGGGAGCCAATGCGGCAGACATCGCGGCCGATGAAGGACGCGATGAAGCTGGCCAGGGCAGGAAAACCGTGACCACAGCGGTTCAGGAAGAGCAGGGAGACGCCGATCTGTTCGAGCGGGCGGCGGGCAGCGCTTTAGATGTGAATCGCCCACGGGACAGAAATCCCGCTGTCGCCACCAAGAATACCGGCGGGGCAAACGGGGAATGGTGATTCAGTCTCTATGGTCTATTCCATAGTGGAATTCACTGGACGGATCCAGCCCATAAACAGACGGGGCATCGTCATCGAACGCCCCGTGATACTGAGAATTCGGGGTCGGACGTGGTTGCAGCTTGGTAATTAACAGACCGACCCCCACCATAGCAGCTATCAGGCCTGCGATGTACAGCAAAATGTAGGTCATATTATTCCCCTTATTTCCGTTCTCTTGCGATGTCACTCAGGTGGTCTTACCGCCTGCCCCCATCTGCGCCTCATCTGCTCGCGGGTGCGTTGCGGCATGAGCCGGCCTAGCGAGATCACGTAGTTGCGTAATCTCAAATTCAACGTCCTCGATACCCGGCATCGCCAGCAGATCGGCGACCTTCTGATGGCCACCTGTTATCCGCTGGTACTCCTTAATGCACAGCAGCACATGCGCAGGTTTGCCGCGATCCGTGATGAATACCGGGCCATGCTTCGCAGCCTTCTTGGCCCGGCTGGCGTCCTGGTTAAACTCGCGGCTCGATAGGGTCACGATGGGCATGATGTCACCTCGAAAGCGAACACAACGTTTTCACGTTACTACTTTATTGAGTTTTTGTAATTGCGACGACGTATGGCTATGTGTTCTCGGTGCCGCTCACTGGTTTCGCGCGTCTGGCCCGGGGATGAGCCGAGTCATATACCTTCGCCAAGTGTTGCCAGTCCAAGTGAGTATAGATCTGGGTGGTGGTGATGTTGGCGTGGCCAAGCATCTCCTGGACCGCC
>NCHD01000145.1 GCA_002257045.1 Hydrogenophilales bacterium 16-61-112
AATCCCGCAGATCGGCCGGGTGCGGGTCGGTGATGACGTCGAGATTGGCGCGTGCACCACGATCGACCGCGGCGCGCTGGAGGACACGCTGATCGAAGAGGGCGTCAAACTCGACAACCTGATTCATGTTGCGCACAACGTGGTGATCGGCGCGCATACCGTGATTGCTGCCTGCACCGGTATCGCGGGCAGCGCCAAGATCGGCCGCCACTGCACCATCGGCGGCGCGGCGATGATCTTCGGCCATATTGAAATTGCCGACGGCACGCGCATTTCGACCAACACCCTGATTACCAAATCCCTGCCCAAAGCGGGCACCTACACGTCGGCGTTGCCTTTTTCGGAACACGATGTGTGGCAAAAAAATGCTGTGCATATGCGCAATCTCGACAAGCTGGTCAAGCGCATCAAACAGCTTGAGACACGCCTAACCGAACTGGAAAACCAGTCAGAAAGCCAACCATGATCATGGATATCACGCAGGTCATGCAGTATCTGCCCCACCGCTACCCGTTCCTGTTGATCGACAGGGTGACGGAGATGGAGATCGGCAAGACCATTACCGCGATCAAGAACGTCACCATCAACGAGCCGTTTTTTCCGGGACATTTTCCGGTTTCGCCCGTCATGCCGGGCGTATTGATTCTGGAAGCAATGGCGCAGGCTGCTGCGATTCTGTCGTTCAAAACCAAAAACTACGCGCCGGAAGATATCGGCGTGGTGTATTTCGCGGGCATCGATGGCGCGCGTTTCAAGAAGCCCGTCGTGCCGGGTGATCAGCTGGTGCTCAAGGTGACCATCGTGCGCGAGATGCGCGGCATCTGGAAATACACCGGCCGCGCAGAAGTGGACGGCTCGCTGGTGGCCGAAGCCGAACTCATGGCGACCTTGCGCGACAAGCCCTGACATGGCGACGATCCATCCCACCGCGATCGTCGCGACGGGCGCCCGTCTGGCTGATGACGTAGAAATCGGTGCGTACTCGATTATCGGCGAGCATGTGGAGATTGGCGCAGGCACCACGGTGGGTGCCCATGCCGTCATCACCGGCCACACCACCATCGGTGCGCGCAACAAGATTTTCCATTTTGTCTCGCTCGGCGAAGCGCCACAGGACAAGAAGTACGCCAACGAGCCCACGCGACTGGTCATAGGCGACGACAATGTCATCCGCGAGTTCTGCACCTTTAACATCGGTACCGTGCAGGATCGTGGCGTTACCACGATAGGCAGCCACAACTGGATCATGGCCTATGTCCATATTGCGCACGATTGCGTGGTGGGCGACCACACCATTTTCGCCAACAATGCCTCGCTCGCGGGACACGCCGAAATAGGCGACTGGGTGATCCTGGGCGGCTTCACCGGCGTGCATCAGTTTTGCAAGATTGGCGCCCACGTGATGACGGGTATTTCCAGTGTGGTGTTCAAGGACATCCCGCCGTTTGTCATGGCAGCAGGCCAGCCTGCCGCGCCGCATGGGCTCAATAACGAAGGCCTCAAGCGGCGCGGCTTTTCGCCCGAGTCGCTGTCCGCGCTGAAGCGCGCCTACAAGGTTCTTTACCGCGAAGGCAATACGCTTGCCGAAGCGCAGGCCAAGCTCGAACCCGAGGCCGTCAGTCATGCCGAAGTCCGGCAATTGCTTGATTTCCTCGCGCGCGCCGAGCGCGGCATCATCCGCTGATGGATCTAGGGCTGGTCGCCGGAGAGGCCTCCGGCGATCTTCTCGGCGCGCATTTCGTCAACGCCCTCAAACAGGCTCATCCTGATTTGCAGGCCGCCGGCATCGCCGGCCCCCGGCTGGTTCAGGCGGGTGTCGAAGCCCTCTACCCAAGCGAAAAACTGGCGGTGAACGGCTATGTCGAGGTTCTGCGTCATCTGCCCGAGCTGCTGTGGATCCGTTCGCGCGTGACACGCCACTTTCTGCTCAAACGGCCACGTGTCTTCGTCGGCATCGATGCGCCGGACTTCAACTTTGTGCTGGAAACCCGGCTCAAGCAAGCCGGCATTCCGACCGTGCATTTCGTCAGCCCGTCACTGTGGGCATGGCGGCCGGAGCGCATTCATCGCATCAAGCAGGCGGTGTCGCACATGCTGGTGGTGTTTCCGTTCGAGGAAGAAATTTACCGGGATGCGGGCATTCCCGTCACCTATGTTGGCCACCCGCTGGCAGATGTGATTCCGCTCGATCCTGATGTTGCCGCAGCGCGCGCCACGCTGGCGCTGACCGCCGGCCCGGTGGTTGCGCTGCTGCCGGGCAGCCGATTGAGCGAGGTCAAGCGCCATGCGCAGCTGATGCTTGACGCGGCTGCGCTGATATTGGAACGTCATCCGGACGCGCAGTTTGTGCTGCCTGCCGCGAGTGAAGCCAC
>NCHD01000146.1 GCA_002257045.1 Hydrogenophilales bacterium 16-61-112
TCGATCACGCGCGCGTCACGGGGAACGGACGCAAGACCGGGTTCCAGCAGAAAACGAAAGCCGGGCTGCGTGTCTTCAAGCCATTGCGACCATTCGGCGACGGACGCAGCTTGCCAGCGCACTGCCGGCAAATATACGGCCTGAAACCGGGTGTTGTAATAGGACAGCAACCAGTCATCAGGCAAACCGTCCGGGTAAAAATTGCTACGCCAGTCTGGGTGAAACCAGTCTTCAGCCCCCAGATTGATCAGGCACGTCGAACTCAAGCGCGCCGCCAGACTGTGCCGCCTGCAGCATCTTCCAGCACCACTCCAGCGGCTAACAGGACTTCGCGGATGCGGTCTGATTCGGCGAAATCCTTCGCTATCCGCGCGTTGAGGCGAGCTTCGATCATGGCGTCGATCTCAGCTTCCGAGAATCTGGATGCGGTGGCCCCCGACTTCAGGAAGTCGGCAGCGTCACGTTGCAACAGACCCAGTACGCCGCCCAGTTTTCGAAGCAGTAGCGCTGCGGCGTCATCCCCCCGGTTTGCGGAACCGGCCAGTTCGAACAACACCGCCAGCGCTTCCGGAGTGTTGAAGTCGTCATCCATCGCCGCCTTGAAGCTTTGTGCGGTGGGATGCATCCAGTCCAGTGGCCCGGCAGTCGGGGCCACGCCTTTCAACGCGACGTACAGCCGGTTCAATGCATTTTTAGCGTCATCCAGATGGACATCCGAATAGTTCAGCGGACTGCGGTAATGCGCACGCAATATGAAGAAGCGAACTACCTCGGCATCGTACTTTTGCAACACCTCTCGAATGGTGAAGAAGTTGCCCAGCGATTTGGACATTTTTTCATTGTCGACCCGCACAAATCCGTTATGCATCCAGTAGTTGACGAAAGTACAACCGTGCGCACCTTCAGACTGGGCGATTTCGTTTTCGTGATGCGGGAACTGCAGATCCTGACCGCCACCGTGGATATCAAAATGCTTGCCCAGCAAATCTGCGCTCATGGCTGAACATTCGATATGCCAGCCAGGACGCCCGGAACCCCAGGGCGATTCCCAGGCGGGTTCCCCCAGTTTGGCCGCTTTCCACAGGACAAAATCCAGCGGATCACGCTTGGAAGCATCGACTTCGACGCGCTCTCCGGCTCGCAACTCATCGAGACTTTTGCCCGACAAGCGTCCATACGCCGGGAAACCCCGCACGCTGTAATACACATCCCCATTGGGCGCGGGGTATGCCAACCCCTTATCGATTAGCTGCCCGATCAATGCCAGCATTTGCGCCACATACGCTGTCGCGCGCGGCTCGTGGTTGGGCGGCAACACACCAAGTGCGCGCTCATCCTGATGCATTTCATTGATGAATCGCTCGGTCAGCGCAGCAGGCGTTTCATTATTTTCGGCGGCCCGCTTGATAATCTTGTCGTCGATATCCGTAATATTCCTGACGTACTCAACCTCATAACCACTGGCACGCAACCAGCGTGTGGCCATGTCGAACACCACGAACACCCGGGCGTGTCCCAGATGACAAAGGTCATATACCGTCATGCCGCAAACGTACATGCGAACCTTGCGCGGAATCAGTGGGACAAATACTTCTTTAACGCGTGTCAGGGTGTTGTGAATATGCAGCATAGTAAAAACCAGGTAGGCAAGCAGGGAGCCAACTCAAACATGCTGTCTTAGCACGCCCGAAATTGCTAGAATTCGCATTCTTATACTGTCAGTTTGAGCATATCACATGGCTTTATCGCGCTTCATTGTCATTGCTGCTGCGTGCTTTGCTCTCGCTGCTACACCTGTGATGGCAGACGAAGTCCAACAGATCAATCAGCAATTCCGCAGTGGCAACCTGTCGAGTGCGCTCGACATCGCGAATGCCTATCTCGCAAAAAACCCAAAAGATGCACAAGCCCGTTTCCTCAAGGGGCTCATCCTAGCCGATCAGGGCAAGACCAACGACGCAATCGCCTTATTTACCGGCTTAACCGAGGATTACCCCGAGCTACCCGAGCCCTATAACAACCTGGCGGTGTTATATGCCTCGCAAAACAAATACACGGCGGCCAAAAACACGCTTGAAATGGCTATCCGCGCACACCCTGGGTACGCTACAGCGCACGAAAACCTGGGCGACGTTTACGCCAAAATGGCTTCAAAGGCTTACGAAAAAGCAATGGTATTGGATAGCAAAAACACGGCGGTGCAAACCAAGCTCTCGATGATCCAGAAATTGATCGTTGGGCAAGAGGAGAAATCGACAACCCTCAACCCTATGCCTGCCGCCGCCCCGCCCC
>NCHD01000147.1 GCA_002257045.1 Hydrogenophilales bacterium 16-61-112
CGGGCAGTGGTGCTTTTCTTCGAGTTCCCAGAGCTTTGGGCGGCGGGGCGACGGTTGCTTGCGCGATTCAGGTTCGCTTTCCACCATCGACGTGACAAGAGCTGAAGATGTGGGCGCGACGCCCGCCTTGGCGAACAAGTCCGCCAGCAAGCCTTTCGGTTCGCAACGATCACACATGGCAGTCGTGCCTCAGTCTGGCCGGATGAATATGCCGCGCGCCTTCCACGCGTGGAGTAATTGTCTCTTCGCCGATATCGGTCTGGATCGGCGCGGCGAAGGCGTCGCGCGGAAGGCCCATGCCGTTCTGCATCGGGGCGACGAACCAGTCGAGCAGCAGCCGGGCGGACGCCTGGCTGCGTGAACAGGGGTGGCGCAGCAACACCAGCGCGACAACCAGGAGCGATGCGGGATGGGCGGTATGCATGGGGTTCCTCCTCAAGCGGCGGCGACAAAGGCTTCGCCGAGTTGCCATTCGCAGGCGGTGAGCTCGCCGCTTTGCAGTGCGTGCAACAGGCGCAGCGTTTCGCGTGCCGAGCGGCCCACGTTGAGATTGTTCGCCGCCACGCTCATGACCCGGCCTTCGAGGTTGACGATGAAGGTGGCACGCATCGCTACGCCGGATGCGGCGAGCACGCCGAAGCCTTGCGCCAGCGCACGCGACATGTCACCTAGCATCGGGAGCTTGACCGCGCCGAGGCCGTGTTTGACCCACGCGCGGTGGGCATGAGCTGAATCCACGCTGACGCCTAACAGCACCACGCTCGAGACGGCGAAGTCGTGGAGGAGGTCAGAATAGACGCGGATTTCCGTCGGACAAACGAAGGTGAAGTCGAGCGGCCAGAAAAACAGCACCAGCCACTTGCCGCGATAGTGCGCGAGCGAGACCGGTTCGATGCGGCCATCGGGTATATAGGCGTCGGGGATAGGGTGTCCAATCGAAATCATGAAAAACTCCTTCATTGCGGGGCGGATTGCGGCACGGCAATGTTCGTGTCACGCGGGGTGCATGACACGGCGCGCCATTCGAACGACAGGCGGCGACAGGCGTTGGTCAGTTGCGGGCTGGCGGCGCCGTTTTCCATCCAACAGCAAATGCTGCTCGACCAAACACGCGAGCTTTTTGCAGCCGATTTGCTGGTAGCAATGCACCGGCCACAGCTTGGCGGCGATGACGATTTCGTGAGCGTCGTGGTACTGCGGGGGCATGCCAGTCTCCTTGGGGTTGAGGGCTGGCTTGCGCGGGTGCGCTGGCGGGCGGGTAATCCGGTGAGTAACTTACTGCGTGAGAATCTACTGCGTGAGAATCAGTTTGCAGTTTTTGGTGATGCGCAGGCTGTAGCGCTCGCCGTTATGGCATCAGGATTTCCTGATTGCCCTGGAATAAAAACTCCGTCGGGTTGACCGGACTCGACCAGAGTACGGATGGGGAGGGTGTCCGTGTTTGCATGGCTATCGACGTCTAGTTTCGTTTGATCTGATTTCATTCATGTTGGGCATTTGATTTACGAATGATAACGATTCGTGTTTGCATGTCAAGCGGTAGCGATAATATTTGTGAAAGGAGGGGGTAACAGCGGCATGGTGGACGTGCTCTGGTTCAGCGTGCGGCGGCGTGTGACTCAGCCGATGAGGCCCAGCCCAACGAGAAACATGACGTAGGGTTGGCCCGGGTACGGGAGGTCAGCGTGAATGCTTCACCCTCGACGGCCTGGGAGCCGCCGAGCGCGACTGCTGGTTGTAGACGTCGCTATCGAACAGCGGAATGCTTTCGTTCCAAGTGTAGAACGGATCGAAGCTCTAATTGATCACCGTCCCACTGCGACCGCCGAAGTGAGAAATCGTAGGTTGCTAGATGCCGGATATACGACTGCACGCAATTCCGAACAGCCAGAACTATCGATCTGGTTTCTTGCTATTGGGGGGAGTCCATATTAGGAGTGTCCGCATCAACCAGACCGATACACCGAGCGAAAGCGGGGGGGGCGGCGAGCATGGTGGCTAGGCTGCTGGCGGCGGCAAGCGACTGGATGAATGACTTCATGACTCCTTTTTAGGTTGGAAAAATTCAAATGGTATCAATGCTTTTGACAGTGCAGGGGGTTGCTTGAAAGCGTGAGGTAAAAGGATAGCAAAAGAGGTGGCAAGCGAGGTGCGTGGGGAGCTTTAGGATTGATCCATCTTGGCTAAAGATATCGGGTATCCGGATTTCGTATTTCATTAACGGTAGGCCAGCAACCTCAGCGCGTTGAGCACTACGACCAGAGTCGATCCTTCGTGGATCAGCAC
>NCHD01000002.1 GCA_002257045.1 Hydrogenophilales bacterium 16-61-112
TCCTTGGCGTGGTTGTTGCCAGCGGCGTCGACCGCTTGCGGCAGGTCGATGATGACCGGGCCGTCTGCGCTGACGAGAATGTTGTATTCAGACAGGTCGCCGTGAATGATGCCGGCGCACAGCATGCGCACGACTTCCCTGATCAGGGTGTGGTAGTGCTGGCGGGCTTCTTCTGCCGTGAACGACACATCGTTGAGCCGGGGCGCGGCGTTGCCGTCGGCGTCACACACCAGTTCCATCAGCAGCACGCCTTCATGGAAGTTGTACGGCGTGGGTACCCGCACGCCCGCAGCGGCCAACCGGTACAGTGCATCGACTTCGGCGTTTTGCCAGGCTTCTTCCTGCTTTTCGCGGCCGAATTTGCTGCCCTTGGCCATGGCGCGCGCCTGGCGGCTGTTCTTGGTCTTGCGGTTTTCGGTGTAATCGACAGCCTGGCGAAAGCTGCGCTTGTTGGCTTCCTTGTAGACCTTGGCGCAGCGGATGTCGTCGCCGCAGCGCACCACGAAGACCATGGCTTCCTTGCCGCTCATGAGCTGGCGCACGACGTCGTCGATCAGGCCGTCTTCGAGCAGGGGGATGAGCCGTTTATGCGCTTTCATCAGCCTGCACCGCCGCCGCTGCCGACGCCATGTGCGGCTGCAAGCACCAGTGCGTCGAATTCGGCTGCGTCCATCAGCCCGCGCTCGGCGACGATGTCGCGCACCGGCCGTCCCGAATGTTCCGATTCCTTGGCGACTTCGGCGGCCTGGTTGTAGCCGATCCGGGTGTTGAGAAGAGTGGCGAGCGCAACGCTCTGGTGGATGAAAAAAGCGCAGCGCTCGCGGTTGACGACAATGCCCTTGAGGTTCTTCTCGGTGGCGGCGTTCATCGCATTGGTCAGCCAGTCCATGGCGTCGAACAGCGCGCTGCCCAAGGCCGGCATCATCACGTTCAGTTCCATTTGGCCGGCCTGCACCATATAGCTTACGGCGGCATCCTGCCCCAGCACCTGGAAGCACACCTGGTTGAGCATCTCGAACATCACCGGGTTGACCTTGCCGGGCATGATGCTGGAGCCGGGCTGCACCGGCGGCAACTGGATTTCGCCGAGGCCGGTACGCGGGCCGCTGGCGAGCAGGCGCAGGTCGTTGGAGATGCGCGTGAGTTCCAGCGCCAAGTTGCGGATTTCGCCCGATAGTCGTGCCAGATCGTTCATCGACTGCATCTGCGCGACCAGCTGGCCGACGCGGATCGGCTCACCTGTGAGGCTTGCAAGTTCGGAGGCGACACGCGCCGGGTAGTCGGGCGAGGTATTGAGCCCGGTACCGGCGGCCGAGCCGCCCAGCCCGGTTTCGCACAGCGCAGGGCGCACCGCTTCGAGCGCGGTGGCACAGCGGCCGAGTGTCCAGGCGTAGCCCGCGAATTCCTGACCGAGCGTGGTGGGCACCGCATCCTGCAAATGGGTGCGGCCGGATTTCACCGTGTCCTTTTCGCGCTCGGCCAGGCGCGCGAACTCGGCGGCCATGGCGTGCACGGCGGCAACCAGGCGCGGCAACTTCGCCAGCACGGTAAGACGGATCGCGGTCGGGATGGTGTCGTTGGTCGACTGTCCCATGTTGACGTCGTCATTGGGGTTGACCGGTTTGTAGGCGCCTTTGTCAAAACCCAGCGCCGCGTTGGCAAGGTTGGCGATGACTTCGTTGCTGTTCATGTTGTGGCTGGTGCCTGCACCGGCCTGAAAGCGGTCGACCACGAACTGATCGAGATACTCGCCGCCGATGATTTTTTCGCAAGCGTCGACGATGGCGTCGCGTTTGTCCTCACCCAGCCAGCCCGGCTGGCAGTTGGCGCGTGCGGCCGCCAGTTTGATGCGCACATGGGCTAGTACGAAATCCTTATCCGGAAGCCGCCCGGAAATGGGAAAATTGGCCACCGCACGCGCGGTTTGTGCGCCGTACCAGGCCTGTTCGGGAACCTGGACCTCGCCCAGCGAGTCTTTCTCGGTACGATATTCATTCATGGTGGAACACTCGATGCAGATGTTACAAAGACGGCGATTTTATCCGATGTGGCTGGCCGGGCTGGTGCTGGCGCTGGCTGCGTCCTGGGCGCAGGCGGATTTCACGATGACCGATACCGACGGCAAGCTGCATTCACTCTCGGGCTACAAGGGCAAATGGGTGCTGGTCAACTACTGGGCGACCTGGTGCCCGCCCTGCCTGGAGGAAATCCCCGACCTGATCGAGCTGCACGAGAACAAGAAAAACAATCTGGTGGTGCTGGGCGTGGCGCTGGACTACCGCAGCGCCAAACAGGTGACGGAGTTTGCCGATGGCCTGCTGGTGACTTATCCCATCGTGCTCGGCACGCCCAAGATAACCAATCAGATCGGCCCGGTGCAGGGCTTGCCCACGACCTATCTGTTCAATCCGGCAGGCAAGATGGTGGCGCAGCAAGTCGGGCCCATCACCCGCGAATCGGTAGAATCGTTTCTTGCTGGAAAAAAATCGCCCGGCAAAAAATAAACAGGGCGGTACAAAAAGAGGGGATACGCCATGCGCCAAATACTGATCGCTTTTTTTCTGCTGTTCGCAGCGCCGGCCTGGGCTGAGTTGCGCGACCCTGGAACGCATTTTTTTCAGGCGAGTTTTGGCGATCTCAACGCCGATCTGGCAACGGCCAAATCACAGGGAAAAAAAGGTGTATTCCTGTTTTTTGAAATGGATGACTGCCCATTTTGTGCGCGCATGAAGTCGACTGTTCTCAATCAGTCCGATGTGCAGGACGCCTACCGTGCGCAGTTCCTTGTGTATTCGATCGACGTCAATGGTGATACGCCGTTAACCGATTTTCAGGGCAAGGAAACCACCGAGAAGGCCTTCGCGCTGGTAAACCGGGTGCGCGCCACGCCGACGCTGCTGTTTTTCAATCTCGACGGCAAGCTGGTTGCGCGCTTTACCGGCCCCACCAAAAACAAGGATGAGTTTCTGCTGCTGGGCCGCTACGTCACCGAGGGTGCCTATGCGAGCCAGCCCTTCACCCAATACAAGCAGGGTAAATAATGCGTGAGGTGTGGGTTGTCTTGCTGGCGTGGTCCTGGATGACGGCCGCGCCGGCCGAAACGCTCACCCTCGACGAGGCACTGGCGACAGTGGCCGCACCGCATCCCGACCGCCGCATGGCCGAAAGCGATCTGGCCGTGGCGCGCGCTGATCGCGACGAAGTGGCTGCCACCCAGGATTTCCGCCTCTATCTCGATGGCACCCTGGCCAGTGGGCAGGGCGATTCGGGCGGATGGCGGGCCAACAACATCGGCCGCATCGTTGCGCGCAAGCCCGTGTTCGACTTTGGCCGCAGCGGCCGGGCCATCGCAGCGGCGAATCAGGAAGTCGCCGCGCGCCAGACTGCGCTCTTTCACGTGCAGAGCTTGCGCCGCCTCGACATCATGGCGCGCTACTTCGACGTGTTGCTGGCCGACATGCAGTACGCCGCCGACAACGAGTTCATGGCGGTTGCCTATGTATCCTGGGACAACGCGCAGGATCGATTCAAGGTCGGCCAGATCAGACAGCCCGAGTTGCTCAAAATGGAAGCCGACTATCACGCTATCCGCGAGCGGCGCGAGGCCAGTTTGCAGGCCGTACGCAGTTCCCGGCAGCGGCTGGCCCATGCCCTGTTGCGGCCGGGCAATGGGCCCACCGAACTCGCCGAACCCGTTTTGCAGGGCAATGCCGTGCCGCTGGCAGACTATGAAACCCTGTTGCCCTGGGTGATGGAGAAAAACCCGCAAGTGCAGGCCTTGCAGGCGCGGATTGCCGCCTCGGGCGCGCGGATTGCGGCTGTACGCGCGGAGCGCAACCCGATGCTCGATGCCGAGGTGGTGGGGGCCGATTACAGCCGTGCCTCGGCCACGCGCGACAACCTCAGTGCCGGCCTGCAGTTCGTCATTCCCTTGTATCAGGGCGGCCGGGTGGATGCCGGCGTGGCGCGCGAACGGGCGCTAAAGGAGCGCAGCGCGGCCGAACTGGACAAGCTCAAGCTCGAACTGGCCGACAGCCTATTGCTCACCCTGCAGGAAATCGAGTGGCTGCGCGGCAGTGCCGGCGCGGCGGCAGACAAGCAGGTTGAGTTCCGTGACTGGGCGCTGGAGCGTTCGCGCGCGGAATATGAGCTTGAAATGAAAACCAACCTGGGTACCAGCATGGCCGACACGCAGGTAGCCGCGTTGCGCCGCAAGCAGGTCGATTATCAGCTGGCGCTGGCGCTGGCGCGACTTGAGGCCATGTCTGGCGGCAGCCTGCCGCCTGTTGAGGGAGTGGAAAAAAAATGAAGCAGCGTATGGCCGTGATGGTCTTGGCCGGATGGATCGGCGCGGCCGCAAACCCGCTGTGGGCAGCCGAGGCGCTTGAACTCAGCACCCGGGTGTCTGGCGTGGTCGAGACCGTATGGGTCAAGCCCGGCCAGCGGGTGAAAAAGGGCACGCCCTTGTTGCGGCTCGAGCGCACGATTTTGCAGGCGAGCCTGGCCGAGGCAACGGCCGGACAGACGCGTGCGCAGGCCGATGCCGGCGAAGCCAGGCGCGAACGCGAGCGGGCGCAGGAGTTGTTCAATCGCACCGTGTCGTCCACCAGCGAGCTCGATGCTGCGGTGTTGCTTGACGCCCGCGCCCAGGCAGGGCTTGCCGTCGCAAAGGCGCGCCGCGTGATCGCGCAGAAGAACCTGCAGGATGCGGAGCTGAAAGCGCCGTTTGACGGCGTGGTGAAAGCGGTACCGGGCGGGCCGGGGACGGTGGTGACCGCCGAGTGCCAACCCAAACCGCTGGTTATTTTCTCGACGGCTCCCTGAACTGGAATGACCGGCCGTGCGGAACGGAAGACGCCCGTGCGCGGGGTCGATTAGTTTGTCCCGATCGGGCAGGGCAGGGTGTCGCGGAGCACACCGGAGGGTGGCTGCCAGGCCGTTCAGCGTCCCAATAAGCCGATGAGTCCAATCGCAATCAGGTAGATGGCGACGATGTAGTTCAGCAGGCGCGGCATCACCAGAATCAGAATGCCTGCAATCAGCGAAATCAGTGGGGTCAGGCTGGGAATGATGTTCATGTTGGGTTCCTTGGGTAGGGTGTGAATTGCGGTGGTTTTGACTGCGCGAGCTTGCAGTCGGGGGTCGGGTGAAGCGGGTTTGAGAATCCTGGATCAGGGCATGTGGTTTGGGTGCGAACTGCTGTCGAGCAGGCTCCTGCGCAGGGAGCCCGGCTGGATTTCCGCAGCCAGCCGGGCATATCGGCTCAACGACCCATTCCGGCCGGATTGAAATACCACCGGCCAGGATCGACCGCACTCATGCGCAACGGATCGCGGCACGCATCAGTTATTACGCTCCCGCTCCTTCTCCTGCCTTGGATACTGTTTCTGCTCGCGGTCGGCATCCCTGTTTTGTGGTTGTTCCATTCGCTCCTGCGAGGCGGCGGGCTGCTGTGTGCTGTCCCCTTCCCTCGGGCTGCGCTCGTGCGGCGCGGCGGGGACGGGCATCCGGACTCGCTCGTCCATCCTTTGCTGTGGCTGCGAGCGCGGGTTTTCCTGCGGACGTGGAGCGGGTCGCTGCATGTCCTGCTGCCTTGAATCGCGCCCGTCATTCGCCCGCTGATTGTTGTCTCGCACGGGCGAGGGGGGCGCTACACGTTTCTGATAGCGTTCCTGATACTGCTCGCGCACAACCGGGTCGCGCGGCTGGTAACGGTATCGCTGCTGTTGCAGTTCGTGCTGCTGCTCGATCTGTCGCGGATAGCGCTCGCCTGAATATTTTTTCTGGTAGGCCGGCAACGGCGCCGGGGGCGGGACCGCACGGCGATCCCATTTGTCCCAGCCCTGCCTGCGGTGTTCCCATTCGCGGCCCCAGTGATTGCTCCAGCGGGGCGGCGCATCCGGCCGCCATCCGCGAAAATACGCCGGTGGCTGGCGGTAGTAGCGCACCGGGACGCGCAGGACATAAATCGGCACCGCATAGGGTTCTACATACCACCAGGGCCCGTTGTACCAGGAACTCGCGTACCAGTTGTCGTCCTGGAAAACCCAGTACATGCCGTCGTAAAAGAAGTAGTTCGATTGCATGGAGGGCGCGTAGTAGACCGGATACCCCGGCACGACCACGAGTTGCGGGTAGGCCGGCAGGTAGATGCCGATGCTGGCGTGCGGCAGGCCGATTCCAATACTGACCTGGACGGCGGCCGGTTTTGATCTCCAGTTTGTAGCGCCAGGTGGCTGCTTTTTTTGACAGCGCTCTGCAATAACGCCAACTTTTTCATCTTGGCAGGGGTATCCAGCGCAGTCTGTTCGACATCGCACATTGAATGGCGCGCTCGTTCGTGCCGTTTATTGCATGCTTTGCTGGCGCCGGTATTCGCCCCGCTTCATCACGAGATAAGCGGTTCGGGTGACTTCGCGCAATTGGCGAGGATATTGCTCGGTCGAGGTGAACCAGCCCTGCAAACGTTTTTGGAGCTGTCTTGGCGGCGGGGTGGCCAAGGCGCCAAGATAGGCATCAATAGCAAGGTAATAGCGCATGGTGTTGCGTTCCACCAGACCCCGCATGCCGCCAATATGCTCAGGCTGGCCGTTGGATTGAGTGCCGGTCAGGGTGAATCCCACTTTACCGCTCCCAATCGTTGCGAGGTAAGACTTCATGGCCAGTCTCCCGGCCATGCCGTAATCGTAGGAATAGGTGAGGTGCAGGAAAGTGCCGCCGTTTTCAATTGGGACAGCATGCAGCTGGATGTGATAATTGCGGGTACTCAGCGGCCCCTCTTGAGCGGTGAGCTGAATCTCCAGGTAATTCGCTGTCGCCGCGTTGACGCGGTAGGCGAATTCGATCGGGTACGCGTCTTCGATCGGCTGCGGGGTTTTTTTGCCGATGTTGACGGACAGCACGGTGTGCGCCGAATCAGTGGTGGCACGGCAAAATTTGGTGTTGATATGCAGGATCATCACGTCACACCAGTGCGCCGGGTCGTTGAGTGCTTTGCTGACCGTGGCAAATGGATAATCGACCCGCGCGTAGATGTCGCCCTTCAATTCGCCCGATGATTCCGACGAGTCTAGGGACAGCGCACGCTGGAATGGGTTGTGCTGGAGCCGCTCACTCAGCGAGGTATATTTTGCGTGGAGCGCGGCGGCAGAATGCGTGTCCGGCATGGAGGCAAAGGCCAGTCCCGCGCTGGAAAGCGTTATCCAGACGAGCCACAGTCGCGTTAGCCAAGCCAAAGTGATTTTTCCTGCATGCATGTTCATTGATATAGACCTTCTGCCTGCCTTGGCGATTACCGTTATGTCGTGATCGTGGCTTTGACGGTCGTATTGCTTGCCGCGATGATGGGTTGGGCGGTCATCCCGGCGAATGGGGTCATACGGGGCGTGCTCCTGGCAGTTCCGCTTTCTTTGCTCAACTGCAAGGGGGCGCTCAAGCAAGCGCTTGCCCCTGCAGTTCTGACGCTGCAGCATGCACAGCGTCAGACGGATTATTCAGCTTGGCCGTCCTTGTTGCGTGCTTCAAAGTCCTTGATCTGCTTTTCGGCTTCGTCTTTCGTGATGCCGTAGGATTCCTGGATCTTGCCCGCCAGTTGATCGCGCTTGCCGGCAATGACGTCGAGGTGATCATCGGTAAGCTTGCCCCACTGTGTTTTTACCTTGCCTTTGAACTGCTTCCAGTTGCCTTCTACGATATTCCAGTCCATATCCATCTCCTTGGGTTCGGGCCGCCGACTGGCGGAATTGCCAATCGAGCATCCTGTGTCGCAGTCGGCCTCTTGCCCTGTGTTCACCTCGAACAGAAGAGGGAATGGCTGGAGACCGTCTGGACAGCTTTTATAAAATCTCCCGATCAGAGTGCAAGGCTAGTCGCAGGCTCGGGAACAGTCTGTACGCTGGCGTACGTAGTGCGGTGTTCGGTGATGGACTTTCGTAAGTACCAGGAAGTTCGCATGGTCCGCTGGCGACCACCCCCGTGTGCTGCGAGCTTCAGCCGGTCTGGCTTGTGTACGCCGGGTTGCTTCTTGCAAGCTGCAGCAGCGCCTCCAGGAGCGCCTGAATGGACTGCCGGGTCGGCTCGTCGGTCAGCCTGCCGCCCGGGCCGAAACGCTGTGCAGCATTGCCGATCATCACTTCCGGTTGGTTGACCGTTGGCATATCCAGCGTAACGAGGATTTGCCGCAGATGGTATTGCGCGCGGGCCGTTCCCGGACTGCCGGTGGACGCCCCCATCACCGCCGCCGGTTTGCCGGTCCAGGCGCTCTCGCCATAGGGCCGAGAGGCCCAGTCGATGGCGTTCTTGAGCGCGCCGGCAACCGAATAGTTGTATTCCGGCGTGGCGAACAGAATGGCATCGGCGGCCAGAATCTGTCGCTTGAATTCCAGTACGGCAGCAGGCATCACCATTTCATCATCCTGATTGAAGACCGGTATGCCGTGCAGTTCGATCAGGCTCAGCACTGCGCCGTCCGGCACCAGCTCCTGCGCGGCCTTGAGTGCAAAATGATTGTAGGAGCTTTTGCGCAGACTTCCCACGATGCCCAGAATTTTGATCGCGTCCATTTTCACTCCTTGTATTAGTCCGACTCAGGATGACAGCATAGGATGCCCGGCGCTGTGCGTCAGCGCACGCATGACAGCCGGTGGACTGTGTGCGTTAGCGAACGGAATGTAAACCGGGCCCGGCCTATCGTGCGTACTGACCTGTAGCGTGAGCTGCCTGGCTGGTTGGCGCCCAGCCAGGCGAGGGTGTGCGGTCTCCTCCGGCAGCCGGATACCACGCTTCCTCAAGCGGTGCGCGCCGGTGTGTTTTCCCAGTGTTTATTTGAGAAGCCAGCATGATCAATTCATTTCAGTCCACCCCAAGCCTGCCCGGCCAAGTGGTCCCGTTTACCCCGCCGCTCCCGGCCGCTGCGAACCTGTATGCGCAGCAGCCCATGCAGGTGCTGCGCATGGAATCCGCCGCCACACCGGCGCGTGCGGCTGACTGAGCCGCCTCACTTCGCGGACCCCTGCCGGACTCCTTTCGTCATATGCATTCAGCATTCGTGAAACGCCAGGTCAACCATGACGCCCGATGATTCGTCCCCGCCAGGGTTGGATATTGCCGGTCTCGACGGCCTTGATACGCCCGGTGCGTTATTCTTGTGCGGTCTGCGTGACAAGGGTGTGGAACTCGCCGGCATCCGCGCCGAACACCGGGCGCTGCTTGATCTCATCTGCGGACTCGATCTCAAGCCCATACCGAAAGTCAAATCCATCCCACGCTGGCGCCAGTTCGTCATCCAGATCGGCAAAGGCGCACACGATGCCAGGCACGAGGCGATCGACCTGGTCACTTTTATCGGCCGCACAGCGAGCTGGACCATGAATGCTCTGATGCACCCACAGTGCCTGCGTCTGGCTGCGATATCGCGGCACGTGGCAGAAACCGGCATGCATGCGCTCCCGATCATTGGCGTGATGGCCATCATGATGGCAGTCGTCCTGGGATATCAGGGGGTGGCCCAGCTGCGCCCCTATGGCGGCGAGGAATTCACCATCAACCTGGTGGCGGTGTCGGTGTTACGCGAAATGGGCGTTCTGATCACGGCCATCATGGTGGCCGGCCGCTCGGGCTCGGCCTTCACCGCCGAAATCGGCGTGATGCAGACACGGGAAGAAGTCGATGCGCTCAAGGTGATGGGCATCGAGCCGATGCAGGTACTGGTGGTGCCACGCATCATCGCGCTGGTCATCACACTGCCGCTGCTCACGTTTTTTGCCGACATCATGGGCCTGGTCGGCGGCGCCGCCATTTCCCAATTCCTGCTGGGTGTCTCACCGACGCAATACCTGGCGCGCTTGCCGCAGGTCGTCGATGGCAGCGATCTCTTTGTGGGGCTATTCAAGGCGCCGATTTTTGCGTTTTTCATTGCTGTCGTTGGTTGCATGCACGGGCTCCGGGTGAGCGGATCGGCGGAGAGCGTCGGCCGGGAGACGACCCGCGCGGTAGTGAAATCGATTTTTCTGGTGCTCGCGCTCGATGCATTTTTTTCCATCCTGTTCGAACAACTTGGCATATGAATACCCTGACCAAGACGCATGCCGAGCCCATCCTGTCCGCGCGGGGGATCGTCAATCGCTTCGGCGAGCAGGTGGTTCACGACAATCTCAGCCTCGATATCGTGCGCGGCGAAATCATCGGCATCGCCGGCGGATCGGGCTCAGGCAAGTCGGTGCTGCTTAAAACGCTGGTGGGCCTGCGCCAGCCGGATGCCGGCGACGTGCTGCTCAACGGCAAACCGGTTCAAACCCTCGGCGCGGCAAGCAAGGCTGCGCTCATCGGCATGCTGTTTCAGCAAGGCGCCTTGTTTTCCTCGCTGTCGGTCGCGCAGAACATCATGCTGCCGATGCGCGAACATACGGCACTGCCGGTCGAGGAACAGGAGACGATTGCGGCGATGAAACTGGCGCTTGCCGGATTGCCGGCCGACAGCGGCATCAAGTTTCCCTCCGCGCTTTCGGGTGGCATGGTGAAGCGCGCGGCGTTCGCGCGGGCGCTCGCGCTCGATCCGAAGATTCTTTTTCTCGATGAACCCACCTCCGATCTTGATCCGATCGCCGCCAGCGGCATCGACGCGCTGATCCGGCAACTTAACCAGACGCTCGGCATTACCGTCGTCATCGTCACGCACGATCTCACCACCCTGTTTACCGTCTGCAGCCGTATCGCCGTTCTGGTCGACACGAAACTCACCGTCGACACGGCGGACAAGCTGATGCAATCCGACCATCCGTGGGTACACGAGTTCTTCCACGGGCCGCGCGCGGAAGGCGCAATGAACGCAAGGAAACCAAGCCATGGAAACTGACAAGCACTATTTTTTCGAGGGGCTGTTCATCATCGTGTTCTCCGTTGCCGCAGCCATTTTTGCCGTGTGGCTGGGAAGCACCGGCCGTCATGACGATGTGCTCTACCGCATTCATTTCTCCGAGTCGGTCAACGGGCTCACCGTTGGCGACCCGGTGAAATACCGGGGCGTCGATGCCGGCACGGTCAAGTCGATCCTCATCGACCCTGACAATTCAAGCCGGGTACGTGTAGATGTGCAACTACGCAAGGAAACTCCGATCAAGACCGACACCCGTGCCAGCCTCGCGTTGAAAGGAGTTACCGGTGTCGTCTTTATCGACCTGAACGGTCGCGACACGGCGGCGAAGACCCTGCTGTCAGTTACGCCCAAGAACAGGGTTCCCGAAATTCAGTCGGAAAAAACCGGCCTCAAAGCCATGCTGGACAACCTGCCAAATCTGGTCGATAAATTCAGCGCCATTGAGGATCAGATCAAAAAAGTCGTGACGAACGTGGGTGCGGTGACGAACAAGGTCAAGGCCAACCCTTCTCTGCTGCTTAGAAGTCCCAAGAAAGAGAACAAGAAGGAGAACAACGATGCCGGATGGTAATGCAGGTAAAAAACCCCTCAGCATGAAACACACCGTGCAATCGCTTGCGATGTTGTTCAGCGCAATGATCACGCTGACGGCGTGTGGCGAGATGGCAACGTTACCGCCGTCGGCGAGCTTTGGCGCCCATCCGACTTTGCCGGAACCCAATCCCACGCTCCTTCCAACGGTCAATATCGCCCCGGCGAAGGGCTGGCCTCAGAACGTCAAGCCGCTGTCCGCGCCAGGCACGGTTGTCACGGCCTTTGCCAAGGATCTTGATCACCCGCGCTGGCTATACGTGCTGCCCAATGGTGATGTGCTGGTGGCGGAGACCAATGCCCCGCCCAAACCCGACGACGCCAAGGGCATCAAGGGTTGGGTGATGGGTCTGGTGATGAAGCGGGCAGGGGCCACTGTGCCGAGCGCCAACCGCATCACGCTATTACGCGACACCGATGGCGACGGCGTGGCGGATCTGCGGTCGGTGTTGCTGCAAGGATTGAACTCGCCGTTCGGCATGGCGCTGGCGGGAAACAGCCTCTACGTGGCCAACTCCGACGCCGTGCTGCGCTTCCCCTACGCTGCCGGCGACACGCGCATCACTGCGCCCGGCATCAAGCTGGTGGATTTGCCTGCCGGCCCGATCAACCACCACTGGACCAAGAACCTCATCGTGAGCCCCGATGAAAGCTCGCTCTACGTGACGGTGGGCTCGAACAGCAACGTGGCGGAGCGTGGCATGGCCGTGGAGGCGGCGCGCGCAGCCATCTGGAAGGTGGATATCAATAGTGGTGCGCACCGCCTCTATGCGACCGGCCTGCGCAACCCGAACGGTCTGGCCTGGGACGCTCACAGCGGCGCGTTATGGACGGTGGTGAACGAGCGAGACGAACTCGGCAGCGATCTGGTCCCTGACTACCTCACCTCAGTACGCGACGGGGCATTCTACGGCTGGCCTTACAGTTACTACGGCCAGCATGTCGACGTACGGGTTAAACCGCAGCGGCCCGATCGGGTGGCCCAGGCGATTGCGCCGGACTACGCCCTGGGAACGCATACCGCGCCACTCGGTCTGGCGTCGTCCGTCGGCACCACGCTGCCGGCCGTCTTCGCCAACGGCATGTTCATCGGCCAGCATGGCTCGTGGAACCGCCGGCCGCATAGCGGCTACAAGGTGATCTTCGTCCCGTTCGAAAACGGCAAGCCTTCCGGTGCGCCCATCGATGTGCTGACCGGGTTTCTCAGTGAGGACGACACGGCCTACGGCCGGCCGGTTGGCGTGGCGCTGGATATGCAGGGCGCGCTGCTGGTGGCTGACGATGTGGGCAATGTGGTCTGGCGCGTGAGCGCCCGACGCTGAGCCAGGCTCGGCATGTGGCGATACGTGAGTCAGCTTGTCCAATGTATGGGGTTACTGAACCGGGTCACCCCAGAACATCGGCAAGTCCGTGATTGACTTCGCGGTGACGAAGCTCATCTGCGCGGACTGCGATGATGACGTCGTGCAAGCGTGCGTCCGGCGCGAGCTTCCAGTAATCGATCGCAACCCTGGGCGCCGCGACGTTGGCGTAGGTGCCGTTGTCCACCATGGCCAGATACTCGGTGTAGCTGTGGACCGCTTCTTCCTCCAGGTAGCCCACGACACGGTGCGCGGTCTTGGGTGAAATCATGTAAAGCAGAAAATAAAGGTTAAAGAAGACGCCTTGGGCAAGCCGGATAAGCAGGTACTCGAGTCTGGTAGGCTGGGTAATTTGAATGAAGGTCATCAAGTGCATGCGTTCATTCTCGGCTTCATCCAGGAGTAAACGGATCCTGCCGTAATCGGCCTCGATCAGGCGCAAAGAATGCAAATGTTGCAGCACACCGCCGGCCATGCCCGGAACAGCGGCAACCGTTTCCAGAACCACCGCGCGATGGCCATAGCGACGGGCGAAAAAAGCGTCGGCGAAGAGCCGCATCAATACGACGAATGCATAGGCCATCCGGTCGCGAAAATCCTTTGGAACGTAGTGTCGTTCAAGCGCAGGAGGCATCATTTCGCTCTTTCAGATCAGCCCGGACAGGATCATTGCCGGGCCATGTTGTGACGGAAAAATAGCTTCTCGTCGCCGTAGCGCGAGGACACGACCGGCGTTGCCAGAACCAGTTGCCCCAGCAAGCTGGCGTTCCCGTCGGGATCGCCCTCGGCCAGTGTGTAGACGTCGTACACCGCCTGCCCGACGGGCAGGCTGGCCAGCTTGAGGCGGAAGTCGTCCCTGGCGCTGGCATCCTGCATCAGCGCGCGGGCTTGTGCGGTGGGTTTGAAGAGCAGTTGGTACGGCGTTTGGGGAGCGGGTATACGCGTACCGTCCGGCAGCGTGCCGGCAAGGTGTTCAAGCGTCAGCCGGCCAGGGTTCGGATCTTTGGCGCCAAACTGCACGGCGCTTCGCGCAAACCCGCTGGCGAGAAAGCGCGTCGCAAAGCCGCTGGCTGGCGGCAGAATGTTGCTGAAGGTCTGCCCAAAGAAGTTGTGGCCGGCTTGTCCGTCGACCGAATGCATCAGAAGCAGATTGACCGATGGTTGATTGCCGTCGATGAAAATCTTCAGTGCCAGCGCCGGGATCGAGGTAGTCGCCGTGGGTTTGCTCGCCACGGAAAAACGGCCGATCACGCAATCCGTGCCGCTGTGGAAAATGCCGGTATAACCGCCCGCCGCCCCGGGACTAATCACCAGCCGCAAGCGCGCCTCCGCGCCGAAGGCATGGATCAGCTTGCGGCGGCCTGCCTCCAACTCATCCCCCTCCGCCGTCAGCGCCTTGACTGAAAAACGGCTCGTTGCCAGTTTGAGCAGATCGAAAATTCCCGGGGTGACCAGCGGCGGCAGTTGCGCATAGCGGGTGGGAACAATCCTGTCGTTCCACATCGAGTCCGCTTTCTGGCAGGCAGTGCGCGGGGATATTACGGAATTTTGCGCACCCGCGACCGCAACCCGGCCAGCGCTCTGGCAAGCGCTGGCCGCGATGGCTAACGGGCCGATCAGCCGCATGAATAGTTTGCTTTTGTTCAACTGCATGATCGCGTTCAGGCCATGTCGGTGTCCTTGCTGTCGCCGACTGATGCCTGGATGACTTCGCGTGCAATCGCCGTCTCCTGCTCCGTCCGGGTCTCAACCACCAGCACGAATTGACCGCTGGCAATTGCATCGCCGATCAGGTCAGACAACCAGCTGTCCTTGTCTCCGGCACCCGGCGTGGCACCGGCTGCTGCGCCGATCAGGCCACCGATGCTGGCACCCCAGCCCAGCAACATCAGGGGGGCGACCAAGGGGCTGGCGACGAACAGACTCACACTCGCCGCTGCCAGCGCCACACTACCCAATGCGCCGATGCCGGTGCCCACTGCGGTTCCGATGGTAGCGTCGACCAGCACGTCCTTCAACACCGCATTGCTGCCCTCATTGGGCGCGGTGTCGGACGCAGCCGGGTCGTTTGCGAAGCGTCGCATCCGCTCGCGCGGCAGCCCCTGCTCGACGAGCCTGGAAAGAGCGTTTTCGGCGTGTTCGCGGATGGCAAAAAAGCCTGATACGTGGTGGCGATATTCGTCCATGTTCTTACTCCTGGAAAATGACCGTACAAAACGGATCATTTTCAAGCCTATCCGGCGGTTACTGAGGCGTCTGTGCGTTGTCGTACAGTCGCAACATACTGACCTCTGGGCGTCATTGCCCTGATGGCTTATTTGGGACGCGGACGCGACAGCTTCGGTTGCACCGCCTGCAGCCGGCCGGCGCGCAGCTCGACCACGGACTGGGCCACTGCGCGCGCTACATTGCGCGCTTCTTCCTGCATCGCCTGATCGCGGTCGAGGCTGTCGTGGCTGCTGGCATAGGGTTCGAAATACCCGATGTAGCGGTCGAGTCGCGCCTGCGCCCCGGCGTCGATGAATCCCATCCAGTCGAGCCAGTCCGACAGGCTGCGGCGGGAGCCTTCGACCCCCGCCACATCGCCGTGAACGATCAGCCCGTAGACACGTCCGGCCAGGTGCTTGGGGTAGTCCCAGCCGGCCATTTCGAGCGCTTTTGCCTTGCCGGGGTTCTTGCCCGCGGTCGCAGTGGGATCGGGGTTGCCGCCGTCGGCGCACACCAGGCGGTCGATCATCAGCTTCAGCGGGCTGGGGCTCTGGTACCAGTACACCGGCGAGACGATGATCACCGCATGGGCGGCGGTCCAGCGTTCGTAGATCTCGGCCATCCAGTCGTGGGTCTGGCCGAGCGCGTGGTTGGGGTAGCAACTGCACGGCCAGTTGCACAGGGGCATCGCGGTGGATACGCAGCCTTTGCAGGGATGGATCTTGCGGCCGTATTCGGAGCTGAGCAGGCTGAGGTCGAGCACATCGGTCTGGATATCGGCCTGTTCGAGCGTTTCGCGCGCGATTTCCAGCAGGCGGAAGGTCTTCGACATCTCGCCCGGGCAGGTGCCGTCGTTGCGCGCCGAGCCGCAAACCAGCAGCACCCGGGACGGACTCGCCGGATCGGCCATGCGTAGCTGCGCCGCATCGATGCGCTGTCGGGTCGCAACCCACTCGGACGACAATTCGAAGTCCGGATCGGCATACTCCGGGCCCGCCTTCTGGCTGAAGGGCGACTTGCGGCCTTCGTTGTGCGCCTGCCAGGCGATCTCTTCCAGGCGGGTAATCGAGGCGTCCTCGGCACGGTATGCCGGATCGTGGAAGGATGCCCGAAACCGGGCGCTGAATTCGGCGCGGGTAAGAAGAGCGGGCGCCTGGCCCTTGCGAATCTCAATCATGCGAACCTCCGTTGGCCAGGTTGTTTAAAGCAGGGGCGGCGCGAAAGCGGCGGGTGGATAGAGGGGTTTTCATGGGACGTCTCCTGGTCAGGCAAACCGCGCAAAGGGGAAGCCATTCAGTCTGGCCACGCTATCAGACCGCCCGCTAACCCTTCTGTGCGATGCCGCACGCCAGGGCGGCCTCCGCGCGGCACTGGGTGCAGCTGTTCCTGGCTGCATGCATCCATCAGGCTGTCAGACCGGCGTCGGCCGATGCCTGCGGTAACGCGTGAACAGGCCCATCAGCGGCTTGACGCTGGTGCCGTGGATGACAATCGACAGCGTAACCACGATCAGCGTGAGCTGGATCAGGTCAAGCGCCAGGTCTTCTGGCAGGCCATGCTGGATGGCGTACATCAGGTAGTACAGCGAGCCGATGCCGCGCACCCCGAACCAGCCGGCCATGCCGCGTATCGGCCACGCGGTACGGGTGCCTGCCAGCCCGATGAGGACGCTGAGCGGGCGTGCGATCACGAATAAAAAGCCCGCCAGTCCTACTGCGCGCCAGCTCCAGGAGTCGATGAAAAGCGTGCCGCCGATCAGCAAGATCAGCACCAGCTCCGAGAGCCGCTCCAGGTGTTCCTTGAATACCAACGATCCACCGCTGACGGTCGGCACATCTTCCTTCGCAAGCAGGATATCGGCCGCTTCGGGTTCGAGCGCGCCGGTTTGCATGCGCTGCGTCCTTTGCAAATCCATGCCAGCGAGTTTGAGTTCAGTTTGACGCAGCGCGACCCCCGCGAAAAACACCGCCAGAAACCCCCACGCCTGCAGCCATACGCTCAAGCCGTACACCACGGCGATGAGGCCCAGGCCAAGAAAGTCGTCCATCAACTCCTGCCGGGGCGGATGGCCGCGCAGCCTGCGTCCCGCGTGCGCCAGCGCCGCGCCGCAGGCGACACCGATGGCGATGCCCGCGGCCGTGGCCCACAACACATCGACCAGTACCCAGCGCAGGCTGAATTCTCCCAGCTCGTGCAGCCCGAGCAGGCCCATTCCCAGCATGACGAACGGAAACGCGCTGCCGTCGTTCATTCCTGCCTCGCTGGTAAGGGTGAAACGAAGCTGGTCGCGATCGCCGGGATGACGAATCTGCACATCGGTCGCCAGCACCGGATCGGTCGGCGCCAGAATCGCGCCGAGCAAAACCCCGGCACCGATCGGCAGACCAAGCAGAAAATAGGCAAAGGCGGCAACCAAACCGACGCTGACCGCCATCGAGACCGTGGCCAGCAGTATGGGCGCTCGCCAGCGGGCGAAGCTGATCGGCGTGGGCATTTTGATGCCGGCAGAAAACAGTGAGATCAGCACCACCACTTCGGTCAGAACTTCCAGCAAGGCCGATTCCTTGAGCGGATTGAAGTGGAAGGCATTGAGCATCGTCGGCCCGACCAGCAGGCCCGCCGCCAGATAGATGATGGCAGGGGTAACCGGCAGCCGCTGCAGCAGCGGCGCCGTCAGGCCGCGTGCGAGCAACAGTCCGCCCACCAGTAAAAACCATTGTGCGTTAGTCATGATTCGTTCAGTTCATCGAATTTCCAGTTTGAGGCGACTGTTTTCATCGTGTTCTTGGGTAGTTGATTCATGAGGTGGTCCAACTCTAATCAGCACCGCACACTCAGGATGCAGCCCGGAGTTTTGATAGCTTTTGATAGCTGGGGTTGTACACGCATCGACGGGTTCAGAATAATTGGTTTCGAAATTTCTGGGTGTGCCCCACCGAACAGACCGGCTGGCTTTGCCCATCTAAGGTGCCGCAATGAGATGCGTATTCATTGCAGATCAGCCAGAAGCGCACAAATTCACGTTGATTGATCCTGTGCTTCTTGTCAAAAAATGTGTACTACCTATAACACCGAGTCACCCGCACATGCCGACCGCCAGCAGATCGGTGTGACTCAGCCAGGAGATTCGATCATGAACAAGGCCAAGACAGCGGTGCCATTGAAAATGGGTGGCTGCATGATGCTGGAGCGTTGGCCAATTAAAAAGTTCAACAGTTGAAGGAAAGGAAGCGCGCTATGCGTACCAAAGAGGCAGGAAAGATAGGGTGGATTGTGCTTTGGCTCTTGGGAATTCCGATCCCGATCTTGCTGGTGCTGTATCTGCTGCGTGGGTGCACCTGAGGCAGCGCTGCTGGCAAAAATACTGGAGCGAGGTGCTGGATAGCTGATATCACGTTGGATGATGAGGCGAGGACAGTGCCCTCCGTTGATCAAACTGGAGGCAAAACAATGGGCACGATCACCACGCAAGACGGTACGCAAATCTATTACAAGGACTGGGGCGCAGGACAGCCTGTCGTATTCAGCCACGGCTGGCCCCTTAGTGCAGATAGCTGGGAGGCGCAGATGCTGTTTCTGGCCGGCAATGGCTATCGCTGCATCGCGCATGACCGGCGCGGCCATGGCCGCTCCAGCCAGTCCTGGAATGGCAACGAGATGGACACCTTTGCCGACGATCTCGCGGAACTCATCGAAACGCTGGCCCTGAAGGATGTCGTGCTGATCGGCTTCTCCATGGGCGGCGGTGAAGTGGCCCGCTATATCGGCCGCCACGGTACCCAGCGATTGGCCAAGGCCGCGCTGATTTCTGCCGTCCCGCCGCTGATGCTGAAAACGGCGGCCAACCCCGATGGTCTGCCGATCGAGAAATTCGACGAGATTCGCCAAGGCGCCATCGCCGACCGCTCGCAGCTCTACCTGGATATCGCCAGCGGCCCGTTCTTCGGTGCCAACCGGCCGGGCGCCAAGGTCTCGCAGGGCATGATCGACTCGTTCTGGCTACAGGGAATGCAGGCTGGCCACAAGAACACCTTTGACTGCATCAAGGCGTTTTCCGAGACGGATTTCACCGAAGATCTGAAGAAGTTTGACGTGCCGACGCTGATCATCCATGGCGACGACGACCAGATCGTACCGATCGGCGCCGCGGCGCTCAACTCGGCGAAGCTGGTCAAGAACGCGACCCTGAAAATCTACCCGGGCGCCCCGCACGGTCTCGCGGATACGCACAAAGACCAGCTCAATGCCGACCTGCTGGCATTCCTTAATACCTGATGTGTTCACTGGAGACGTCACCATGAAAGGTTTTGTACAAAACATCGAGGACATTGCCGTGCCGTTCCTGCCTGGGCGAATCACAACCTCATCAATACCCGCAGCGTTCCCCTGAATCACTACACGCTCAATGCACCGCCTCCGGGACGAGCAAGGACTTGGCCCGATGGCTCATATCAGAACCGAAAAATGGCCGCGGCTGGTTACGCGGCATCAACCATCAAGGAAATCAATCATGAACAATGCAGAAAACACGGCGCCCGAAAATGAAGAGCTGATTTATGACGCGGTCAAAAACTTGACCAAAGACGAGATTGATCAAACGGTCAGGAAAAATGCCGCAGCCAAAAACTTCAATCTGACCGACGCGCACCTGAGCGTGATCCATTCATTGATCGAACACTATCAGCGGGATTGCAAGACGCGCGACTGCCTTGCCGCACATGAGCATATGCGTTTTCTCGAAGAGGCTTATGACTTCAAGGGCGGCAGCAAATATCTTTACGAGTTGTTTGACGCCATGCCTGATACGCGCGGCGTGCTCATGCCCATTCATGAACTTGCCGGTTTGCCTGCACTGAGGCTGGAAACGGATGAGGGTTTCGGCACGGCATTCTGAATGGAGATGCGGTTCAATCGTCTGTTGTACCGTTTGACCCGTTGCCCAAACCCCAAGTCGTGTGGCGCAGGACTTTGCCGTCATCGCGGCGACTAACATTTAAGGTACAAAAAATGCAAAAGCACAGGGTGGTCTTTGAAGTCAATGTGGACGGCGCAGAACAGTGGCAGGGGATACTCAACAACGTTGAGAACGTGCAGAAAACGTTCGGGAACGAGCCCATGGAAATAGAGGTCGTAGCCCACGGCAAAGGCCTGGGGCTGATCTTGAAGACGAACGAAGCAATGCGGGAACGGCTCCAATCGGTCTCCGGCACAGGCGTGCGTTTCGCCGGCTGCGAGAACACGATGCGACGCATGAACCTGAAGCGGGAAGACCTGATGGCGTTCGCCACGACAGTCGATTCTGGCGTGGCTGAAGTAGTGCGAAAACAGGAAGCCGGGTGGTCTTACATCAAGTCAGGTGCGTAATCAGGATGCCGTCAAAATGGGACAACTGTCAGGTCTGAACTTCTACATATCAGTGAAGCGCGATCATCGACCCGTCACTTCTTTTTACCCAACTTTGGAGTTCACTTATGAAATCACTGAAAAAGTCTTACGCAGGTCTCGTTCTTTTGCTGGCCGGTTTTACGACGGCCCATGCTGCGGGTGACATCGGGCACGCCGAAGCTACGCCGCAATTGTCCACCATGAGTGCGGAGCAAAAGAAGCAGGGGCAGCAATATTTCACGGCGCATTCTTTCGAGTTTTCTTCGATATTCAAGCGCCATCATCCTGGTCCCTACTGGATATTGGAGAAGACGAAAGAACTTCAATTGTCCGGCGAGCAGATCAAACAGCAAGAAGATTTGAAAAATGGCATGGCCAAAAGTACCCTTTCCGGCAACGCCGTGCTAAAAAAAGCATACGAAAAATATGCTTCCGACGCTTCTGCAACAGAGCCGTCGCTTGCGGTTATCAAGCAAGACATCGAGGCTATCGGCAAGGCTCAAACCCATCTTGCGCTGGTGATGGTGCCCTATCACCTGAAAGCGTACGCGGCATTGAATCCCGCGCAGCAGACGCTTTACTGGCAGTTGGTGGCGGCGCAACCGTAAGGAACCTTAAAACCACCGGTTCAATTCCCCGGGCGTCGATTTTTCCTGGGCGTGAATGCCGATCCGTGAACCGGGGCTCAAACGCTACGCAACATGAGCCGGCGCTACCGGACATGTCCTTTCGTAATCCTGCGCGTGCCAACTCACCGATTTCATTCGCGTAAGTTTTTTGCGGTATGTGGGATAGCGAACAGACCCTCTCCGGATGGCTCCACGATAATCGGGCCGGTTACGATGAAGAATGAAACGCGTGCGTTTCGTTTTCCTGATGTCGCGTGTTGTCGCTCACAACACTTATAAGGCCTGGGGCTGTTCTTGAAGACTAACGAAGCGATGCGGAAGCGGCTGCAACCAATCTCAAGCATGAACGTGAAGAGCGAAGCGCTGATGCCGTTCGCCACAACGGTCGATTCAGGCGTGGCTGAAATGGTGGCAGGCAGCAACCCGATGGTCGTATATAAACCAGGTTCGTAATCAGACACTGTCATGACTCAGCAACCGCAGCAAGCAACAATAGGCGAAGCAAAACGGGCAACCGAATATCTTGCCAATGAACGGACTTTTCTGGCGTGGATCAGGACGAGTCTTGCGATCATCAGCCTCGGCTTTGTCGTGGCGAAGTTCAGTGTGTGGTTGCGCGAGCTGGCGGCGCAGCTTGCCCCACAGATTCAGACTTCCCAGACGGGAGCTTCGATGCCGATCGGTGTGACGATGATGGCGCTGGGCGGAGTACTGGCCGTGCTGGCGGCGTGGCGTTATCACGTAGTGAATCGCGCCATTGAGAATGGCGTCGTCAGTGCCGATCGCGGACTCGTCATTCTCGTCACCGTGATGGTCGCCTTGCTTTGCGCGGCGATGATCGTTTATATGCTGCTCGCCGCGCAGCATGCGTAAGCGGGATTGAAGGATTTATGATGCGCTCCGTTCCCACTCTTGTCCTGTTATCCAGCCTGGGTCTGACGTTTTCTGCCACGGCCCAGACTGCGCGCGCCGATGGCGCCACCATTGCGCTGCATGGCAATGCGCGCGGCGCACCGGCCTGCGTGACCTGCCATGGCGCACAGGGTGAAGGCATGCCGGCGAATGGCTTCCCCCGGCTCGCCGGACTCAATGCCGGATATCTGCAGACACAGCTGGATGCGTTTGCCAACGGTCAGCGCGCCAATGCCATGATGACGCCTATCGCGCAGACCCTGAGTGTGGATGAGCGCGCCGAACTCGCCCGCTATTACGGCGGACTGGGCGGATCGACCGCGGCGGTGTCCGTGCCCAATCCCGATTCCGCGGGGGCGCGGCTGGCCCTCAAAGGCCGCTGGTCGCACGGTCTGCCAGCGTGCGTGCAATGTCATGGCGCAACCGGCGCCGGCGTCGGCACTGTTTTTCCAGCGCTGGCCGGGCAGTCCGCGCTGTATATCGAAAATCAATTGCGCAACTGGCAGCAAAACACGCGCCCCCCCGGCCCGATGGGGTTGATGAAAACGATCGCGTCCAAACTGTCCGCCGCAGATATCCAGTCGGTTGCCGCGTATTTTGCAGCGCTTCCGGCGGGCGGCCCTGTTCCGGAGAGCACACCATGAAGACCCGGACATCGGTGGCCTTGACCGTCGGCATCCTCACCCTTGCTGCGGGGCTCATCGTCGTGGCGGCGCAAGGCGGGCCCGCCGCGACGGTGCTGGCGAAGACCGAAAAACCGGCTCTGTCAGCCAAGCCAACACCCACGACCTCACCCGCATCGTCTGCGACCCCAACCGCCAAAACCGCCCCCTTATTCCAGCCGCCGTCTGAACAGGACATGCCCAAGGACGAGTTTGGCAAAACCGTGAAAATGGGCCAGGATATTTTCGAGCACACCGAACGCTACGCGAGCCAGTATGTCGGCAAAAATTCCAGTCTCAATTGCAGCAGCTGTCATCTGGACGGGGGCCGTCTCGCCCATTCCGCGCCCTTGTGGGCCGCTTATGTGAGCTACCCGGCGTATCGCAGCAAGAACAAGCACGTCAACACCTTTCCTGAGCGCCTGCAGGGCTGCTTTAAATACAGCATGAACGGCAAGGCGCCGCCGCTCGGCGATCCGGTGCTGGTAGCGCTGGAAAGCTATGCGTACTGGCTGGCGAGCGGCGCGCCGATTGATCCCAAAATCGCCGGCCGCGGCTATCCCAAGGTGCCGAGTCCGCCCCTGCCCAGAGACTATGCGCGCGGCCAGCAGGTGTTTGAGCAGCACTGCGCGGTATGCCACGGCGCCGACGGCGCAGGCCAGCCGGACGCGAACGGGCAACCCAATTTTCCCGCGCTATGGGGCGCTAAATCCTTCAACTGGGGCGCGGGCATGGGTAGCCTGAAAAATGCTTCGGGCTTCATCAAGGCCAATATGCCGCTCGGTTTGGGGGGTAGCCTGAGCGACCAACAGGCCTGGGATGTGGCGACATTTATGAACAGTCACGAACGCCCGCAAGACCCGCGTTTCAAAGGCTCGATAGCGGATACCCGTGCCAAGTATCACGACTCGCCTGACGACCTGTACGGGACCACGGTGAATGGCCAGCTTCTGGGTCAAGGCACGCCACCGGATAGTCAGGGAGCAAAAAAATGAGCGAACCGCGCGACGTTGCGGGGGCCACGCATCAGGCCGGTCACGAGGGGGGTCCCGCGCTGAGCTTTGTTGCGGGCGCCCCGGTGGTGTCCGTGGAAACCGGGCTGATACGTGCCCACGCTTTCGCCGCGCTGGCCTGTTTGATGATCGCGGCGTTGTTTGGCACGGTCGTCGCCATCAAGCTGGTGCAACCGGATTTTCTCAGCGGCCAGGTGTGGACAACCTGGGGCTCGATGCGCGCCAATCACACCCAGGGCATTCTCTTCGGCTGGCTCGGCAATGCGTTCATGGCATTTCTTTATTTTGCGGTTCCGCGCCTGGGGAACCGCGCGGTCATGAGCCGTCGCCTCGGCTGGGTGCTGTTTGTGCTGTGGAACGGGGGCGTGGTGCTGCTGGGATGGGTCGTCGTCTCGATCAACCTGCCCGGCTTTTTATGGGCGATCAAACCGCTGGAATGGACGGAATTTCCGCTGGCAGTCAATTTCGTGACCGAGCTATGCCTGCTGTTGATGGCCCTGCAATTCATCCCGCCATTGGCGCGCAAGCCCAATACGGACGGCATGTATGTCTCGTCCTGGTACATCATTGGCGGGCTGGTGTTTACCGCGCTCGCTTTCCCGGTAGGCAGCCTGGTGCCGCAACTGGTGCCGGGCGCGATGGGCGCTGCCTTCAGCGGGCTGTGGATACATGATGTAGTCGGGCTTTTTGCCACGCCGTTTGCGCTCGCCATGGCGTTTTATGTGTTTCCGGTGCGCACCGGGCAACCCATCTACAGTCATTTCCTGTCGATGATTGGTTTCTGGCTGCTGTTTTTTTCCTACCCGCTCAACGGCACCCACCACTACGTTTACTCGTCCATTCCGATGGATACCCAGCGCGCCGCCATCGCCGCGTCGATCATCATGGGGTTCGACGTGATGCTCGTCGTATTCAACCTGCTGATGTCGCTGCGCGGTCAGGCTGCGCGGGTCAGGCACGATGTCCCGCTGCGCTTTGTATGGACTGGCGTGGTGTTCTATCTGGTTGTCAGCCTGCAGGGTTCGCTGCAGGCCATCATGCCGATGCAGCGTTACGTTCACTTTACCGACTGGGTGATTGGCCACTCGCATCTGGCGATGCTGGGTTTCGCCAGCTTCGTGACCCTGGGCGGCATTGCCCACCTATGGGAACGCACGCGCGGCTGTCGCTACCACCCGGGCTATATGAATCTCGCTTACTGGCTGATTCTGGGAGGTTTGACGATCATGTTTGTCGATCTGACCGCAGCAGGTCTGCTGCAGGGAAAACTATGGAACAGCGGCGCCGCCTGGATGGAGTCAGTGCGTGCCTCACAGGCTTATTGGCTGGTGCGCGCCGCCTCCGCAGTGCCCATCCTGCTGGGGTTTGCGGCGTTCATCGCCGGCATGCTGGGCAACCCCGGCCAACGTCGCGACAGGGTCGGCCAGCCCATGCCCGTTGCGGGCACACCCGCACCGCAAGCCAATCATGGTTGAGATCACACCCGATCAAACCCGGTCAGCGCCCAGGCACTGGTACGGCCTGGCCTATCTGCTCGTCTTCGTCGCGGGGGTGGGATTTTTTCTGCTCTCGTTCATTGCGCTGGGGGTTCTGCCGGGATTGCGCCTGGCCGACACGATCGCTTCTCCTGCCCAGGCGGACATGCCGGATTACACGGCCGCCGAACTTCGCGGCCGCCGCGTCTACGCCAGTCTGGGCTGTGCGTTGTGCCACACGCAGCAAGTACGTTTTCTACCCGTCGATGTGCGCCGCTGGGGTGCACCCACTGCAGCGTGGGAAACGCGTTACGACTTTCCGCAACTGTGGGGTACGCGCCGTATTGGCCCCGACCTGGCACGCGAAACCAGCGTTCGCAGCGACGACTGGCAACTCACTCATCTGTACAAGCCGCAATGGGTTGTGCCGGGTTCCGTGATGCCGGCTTTCCCCTGGTTGTTCGACGGCCGCGCGGATCGTCCCACTGCGGCGGCCTCCGACCTGCTGGCCTACTTGCGCACGCTGGGACGTGCGCAACAGCTGGGCGCAGGCAAGGGCGTGAACGCCAGCCTTGATACCGGCATGGATCCGGTGATGTTGATGGAAATCACGAATTTATGTGCTGCGCCTTTTATCAATCCCAATCAGGCTCGCGTCGATGATTCCGCACCCGATCGGGTGCAAGCGGCAGCCGGGCGCGACCCGCTATTCGCGCGCGGCAGCACGCTGTTCGCACAAAATTGTGCGGGATGCCACGGCGCCACTGGCGATGGGAACGGCCTTGCCGCATCCGGTCTGTCGCCCAAACCCAAAAATCTGCGTCAAACTCAATTTTCAACCCAGGGATTGGCTCACATCTTGTGGAACGGCGTAGCCGGCTCGGCCATGCCGGCCTGGCGTGATTTGTCCACGCTCGATCTTGCCAGCCTGACGACCTACGTACAGTCGCTGCATCCCGCTTCTGTCGACCCGGCGCAAGCTCCCGCATCCATCCTGGCGCATGGCGCTGCGGTTTATGCAAGCAACTGTCTGAGTTGCCACGGCGCGCAAGGCCAGGGCAACGGTCCGGTCGGCTTGCTGCTCTTGCCTCGACCCGCGAATTTCACCGCCATGCAACCCGACACGACTCGTGTGATTCAGGTGCTGAACGAAGGGATTCCGGGCACCGGCATGCCGCCGTGGCCGGGCCTGGCGCCGGCAGACAAACAGGCGGTGGCTGCATTCGTGCGCACCCTGTACAAATCCAAAGCGGAGCAAACCCCATGATTGCAGCGATTGTCGGGGCGATCATTCTCATCGTGCTGGCGCTCGTTATCGTGTGGTATTACTCGCCCGCATTCCGGGTTTGGACCGAGAAACCCAAATACACCATGCTCGAACGCGATGCCCTGTTTGAGCGCACGGGCATAGGGAATCGATTGCCGACAGCAAACATCGAAAAGCTGGATGGGTTAAACGATATGAAAAACAAAGGAAAGCATGATGAAAACCGGTATTAATTTAGCACTGAGCATCGCACTGGTATTTTCTGGAGCTGGGGCCGCCCAAGCCCAAGCCCAAGCCCAAGCCCAAGGCAAATTGAATAAAAGCACGGATACCCCGGTCGAAAAGGGGGGTCCATACGACCGGGTCTATTATCCGGAAAATGCACCCGCTCCGGGTGAAGGCGCTGCCTTCCCTCAAGAGTGGTTATATGCGTATGGCAACACGGAGCGGAATGCGGCGGCACCCAAGGTACCGAGTAGCGCGCCGGCCTGGATCAGGGAAGGGGTTTCCTGGCAGTTCGCCGAGGCGCGCTCATGGCCGCTAGCCAATAAGCCCTTCGCGAGTGAAGCGATAGGTGAAGCCAGCGGTGATACCACCATGACCCAGTGGATGGGAAATGCGCTGGGGGTGACCGCGGTCGATGGCATTGTTTACGCGCAGAGCGACGATCAGTTTATCTATGCAGTGAATGCCCGTACCGGCAAGCTCATCTGGCGCACCAGCCCGGTTGGCAGTACCTTCATGGGGCAGCCACTGGTGCAGGGAAATATCGTGTATGTAAATGCCGGTACCGTGGGCTTCAACTTCTCCAATGTGCAGGCGTTTGCCAAAAAAGGCAGCGCTGTCCGGGGAGCGGGGGTCGAGTTCAACGGCATCTATGCGCTGGACAAACGCACAGGCGAACTGCTATGGCATTTTGATACCAAAGGCGATGTGATGCCTACACCTGCAATCAGCGACGGACAACTTGTTTTCTCTACCGGTTCCGGTGATATCTATGCACTCGATGCAAAATCGGGCGAGCAACGCTGGGTGAACAAGGTAGGCGGGATGGGGAATATGTCGAGTCCGGCCATATACAAAGGCAAGATTTACGTGGGCATGTCCGTGCCAGCCTATCTGTTTTGCCTGGACGCCACCACAGGCAAAACCTTGTGGAAAGCGCAGATACCCAAAGCCATCAATACAGGGATAGGCGATGTCTCTCCTGCTGTTTCGGATGGCGTTGTAGTGATCGATGCGATATCAGACCTGAAAACAGTCAATGGCAAAGATACAGTGGATGTCACCGTCGGCGCGTTTGACAGCACGAGCGGAAAGCCGCTATGGACGCATAAAATGGGACGCGGCAGCAAGCCGCCAGCCTTTAAGGGTGGCGTTCCGATGATTCATGACGGTATCGTTTATGTCGGTGCCCCGGTCCAGAGTATTTATCAGGCGCTAGACCTGAAAACCGGAAAACCGCGCTGGACATGGTCGGTGCCAAAACCCGGTCCCGCTGGTGCAGGACGCGGTCCGGCTACTTATTATGATGACATGTTGTACATATCCACCTCAGGCACGGTCTACGCCGTCAATCCCAAGACCGGCATACTCGCCGGTCAAAAGGATATCGGCGGCCGTTTTGGCATTGTCAGTCCGACGATTGTCGGCGGCACGATGTATCTGGGAAATTCGTGGGACTGGATCATCGCCCTCCCTGTTTCTGAAGTAACGGCGAACGGCGCGCAGAAAAAAACAGGCCGCCAGTGAGTTTGTTACGAAGGGGTGTCAGTCCAAGAGCCTGCTCATCCCGACTGTTTACTTGAGAGTGTGTGATGGAAATCTATCTACCCACCGAGGCGAATAGCCTAAATAGCGCAGACCAACTTTACGATATCCCCGCTTTTGGCAACGCCAGTCTGTTGCATTTCACCGACTGTCACGCCCAGCTGCTACCCATCTATTATCGCGAACCCAGCATCAACCTTGGCGTAGGCAGCGCTGAAGGGAATGCGCCGCATCTTGTCGGCAAACCGCTGCTGGATGCGTATGGAATCAAGGCCGGCAGCCGGCAGGCCTACGCGTTTTCGCATCTGGATTTCTGTGCGGCGGCGCGGGCCTACGGCAAGGTGGGCGGCTTCGCGCATCTCGCAACGCTGGTCAAGCGGATGAAGGCCAGCCGTCCCAAGGCCTTGTTGCTCGATGGCGGGGACAGCTGGCAAGGGATCGGCCACGGCATTGTGGACGGCCGGGCAGGACATGGTCGAGGTCTCGCTGGCTTTAGGCGTCGACGTCATGACCGGCATTGGGAGTTCTCACGGCGTCGAGCGCGTCCTGCAGGTCGTGCGCAATGACTTCAAGGACAAGCTTGCCTTCATTACCCAGAACATCGTGCACGAAGACAGCGACGCCCCGTGTTCGATGCGTGTGTCATGCGTGAACAGAACGGCATTCTGGTTGCCATTATCGGCCAGGCGTTTCCCTTACACGCCCAAGGCGAACGGCATGCAATTCACCCCAGACTGGGCATTCGGGATTGATGAAGCGCGCCTTCAGGTGGTGGTCAACGAAGTGCGCAAAAAAGGGGCGCAGGTTTGGGTGCGGCGGGTGCGCCGCGCCGATTTCTTGACCATCATAAACTCCTTCTCGCCAGGCTGTTTCCAGCCCAGCATCATGCCCGGAGTTTCCACTTATAGCGTTGTGCAGACTTGCGGAGCCACTTCTGGCAGCAGATGGTTTACAAAATGTTTTCTAAATTACTGACTTATGAGTAAGGGTTCTTTTTGTTGGCAGGGGCCTGAGGGTGTCGGGATTTTTTACACTTGATTCCTTAGCTGCGCCTCAATCATTGTCAAAAAATATTGTAAATGCCTGATTGTAAATTGAATTATTAACATGAAATAATTTTGGCACGATACGTGCTTAGTTATTTGAATTAGAAAATAATAGAATTCAAACATACTAATATTGTTTGACTTACATTTCTAATTATGGGCCGGTTGTGGGCCGGCTGGTGGCAAACGAAAGGCGATACGTGGAAAAATCCTGGTTGATCTAAACGTCCAATCTTGTAAAAGACCACAATTTACTTAAGCGTTTTTAACTGTGAGTGATTGGAAAAAACGTTTTATAACAACTTTTTATAGCGAAGGAGAGAGGAATGAGCATGAATGACAATGTAAAAAAAGTGGGTAATCCATTTTCCGTATCACGACGTGACCTTCTAAAAGGAGCGGGCGGCTTAGGGGCTGCCGCTTTGGCAGCGCCATTCATCGGAGCGGGTACTGCGCTTGCCCGACCCGTGCAAGAGGATGAGTCTGTTCCATTTGGCATGAACGAGAATTTTGGTTTTCCTCAGCCAAAAAAACAGAGTGAGATCTGGTCGGTGGACTACGCGGGTAATCTCTGGCCCGGCATGCGTAACGGCCCCGCCCTTTTTGCGATGTTCCACCCCGCGACCGGAATCCATATCGAAGACGATGGCTCGCTGAAGGTTGCCGATGCGCGCAACTCGGTTATCCGCAACATCTCCAATTTAGGCGATGTGACCATGTTCAGCGGCAGTTCGCAGCAGTATCCATTCAAAGACGGTGCTGCAACTGTGGCGACCTACAACAGCCCCAACGATATCGACAAGCTCAGTACCGGCAACTACGTGGTGGGCGACCGTGAGAACAATGCCATTCGGCTGGTCATGGCGGACGGATCGGTCAAGACCATTGCCGGGCAAGGCAACTGCAAAAGCAAATACAACGGCGATCAAGTCGATGCCCGTCTGGCCCAACTCAATCGCCCGTTGACGCTGAGCGTGGCCGACCAGGCTACCGCGTGGCACACGCAAGACACGGTGTACTTTGCAGACCGCGACAACTTCCTGATTCGCAAACTGGTGCCCAATGGCGACGGCACCTGGTCGCTGGTCACCGTTGCGGGCGTCCCCCCCACACCCGGTGCCGACCCTTGCGGTCCGCTGACGTATTACCCTGGTGCAACCAATGGTCCGGTGGCGCAGGCAAAATTCCGCGGTCCTTGCGGCCTAGTTCTGAGTGACGACGAACGTTATCTGTATGTTGCCGAGCGCGACAATAACGTCGTACGCGTGATTGATCTGATGATGGGTGTGGTCGGTACCTACGCCGGCGTGGTGATGGTTGGTCAGGGCAAGGGCGGTTATCAGGACGGCCCTGCTGCAACCGCGTTGTTCAATGGCCCCTCCCAGATCGATTCGGATAGCAGCCGTAATCTGTATATGGCGGACCGCTTCAACCATCTGATTCGCAAGATCACGCCGAGCGCCGACCCGATGAAAGCCTCGATGGTGCAGACATACGCAGGCGTGCCGATGGAGAGCGGGCGGCATAGTGGTCCGGCATTGAAGGCGAAGTTTTACGAGCCTTGGGGTCTGTCGGTTGACCGCAACAGCGGACTGGTGTTTGTCGGCGATACCGGCAACAGCCGCGTCGCGGTGATCGGCCCCTTCAACCTAATCTGGGACGCTTTCGTCGAGCGCATCAATACCGCACGGATTGCCGAATACCAGTTGCTGATGGCGGAATATATGGACTTCTACCGTGGCAGCCCAGAGCGTAATGCGAAGCGGAATCCATACACCGGTGAAGGTCTTCCTGGACCCAGTGACGACCTTTAATCAACGGGAATAAAGAGGGCCGTCAGGCTCTCCCCATTCATAAGTTACGAGAAACTTGCGCTGCAATCGGGGTGCGTTGAGTGATCATGCGCCTCTCGATTGGCTTCGCTATTAAATATAAGCAATACAAGAAAGGATTTACGATGAAAAACAAGCAACCCTCACAAAAAACGCTTTTCGCGCTCATGCTGGCGACTTGCATGCTGCCCGCTACGGTCACCCCTGCATTGGCCACTACCGACGCAGCGATGATGACCAGCGCCAACCGGCAGGCGGAAGCCGACAAAAACAGAGTCACCAACCTGACCCTGCTGCAGACCGGCGACATCCACGGCCATATGATCCCGCGTCCGTGCCTGCGCTGCGATGACGAGCCAATGCTGGGCGGCCTAGCCTACATGTACACCAAAATCCAGCAGGTGCGCGCGACGAATGCAAACACCTTGCTGTTCAATACCGGCGACACCATCCAGGGAAGCGCGGAAGCCCTGTTCACCAAGGGCCAGGCATTGGTCGACGTGCTCGACCAGTTTGGCTATGACGGCTATGCACCGGGCAACTGGGATTACGTTTACGGCATCGACCGTTTCCTTGAGCTTTTCGGCAATAACCGCTGGGGCGGCGTCGCAGCCAACGTGTATTACGACGAAATAGTCTATCCCGAAAAGGCCGGTCAGACCTTGCTGCCACCCTACCGCATCCTGACGGTCGACGGCGTCAAAATCGGGCTGCTCGGTCTTTCGAGCGAACGCGCCATCAATGCGCTCGGCCCCTGGGTGACCAAGGGGATCAAGTTCACGTCCGATGGCGCTGAATTGCCCGGCTACATCGACACCTTGCGCAATACCGAGAAAGTCGATTTGATCTTTCTGGTATCCGAATTCGGCTTGGCGAAAAACGTCTATTTCGGCGAGAACTACGATGGTATCGACGTCATTATGTCGTCCGACATGCATGAAGAAACGCCCGAGCCGGTCGTCACGCGTAACGGCACTATCGTGACCGAAGTGGGTCAGGACGGCACCCGTCTGGGCCAACTGGACCTGAAGCTAAAAAACGGCAAAATCGTCAAGTGGGACTACACTTTCCACACGATCGATACGCGCAAAATCAAGCCCGACGCGAAAATTGCGGCGATCATCAAAAATGAGCGCAAGGAATTCGTCGCATCGAAGTTCTTTAAAACGCACGTCAATCCCTTTAACGGCGCACTCCTGAAAACCCCGATCGACACCGTAGTCGGCACGGCGGAGATCGGTCTGCATCGCAGCAACTTCACCGATACGAATATGTCGGCCAGCGTCGAAGGCACCTCTTCCGATTTCCTGGCGGATGCATTCAAGACCGAAGCCGGTGCGGATGTCGGCCAGATTCGCGGATTCCGCTATGGCACGAATATCAAGCCGGGTCCGATCAAGCTGGAAGACCTGTATCACTTCATGCCGATCGGCGCCCAGATTGCAAACGTGACCGTCACCGGGCAAGCCCTCAAGAACCAGCTCGAAGGCAGCGCCAACGGCTCGTTCAACCCGGACGTGTTTGCCTGGACCGGCGGCTGGCTGAATGGCTACAGCGGCCTGAAGTTCGATCTCGACGTCTATGCTTCGCAGGGTAAACGTATTCAGAACCTGAAAATGTTCAACCGCCAGACCGGCGCGTATGAGCCGATCGACCCGACCGCCAGCTATGTGTTTGCCGGCTACTGGTATGCCCAGAACCCGCTGGATGTAGGTGGCGTGAAAGCGACCACGACGGTAACGCCGATTAAGGGCGCGAATGGTGAGACGCTGGATGCGACTGAACTGGTGGTCAATTATCTGAAGACGCATACCGCCAATCCCGAGTTGAACCGCATCAATCTGGTTGCGCCTTTGCCGGCACCTGTTTACGGCAATCGTGAAGAGCAGCCGTTGAAAGGTGTATCTACAGCGTATTAATGCAATCCTGGTATGACGTGGGCAATGAGCCCACGTCATACAGATTTGTGGGGGCACTTCTGTATGAGCCCACGTCATACAGAAGTGCCCCCACAAATCTGCACAGCGCTATAAGTGGAGACTCCGGGCATGATGCCGGGCTTGTGGCGTGACCGGATGCCGTTCTCGCGTAACACTTCTCGGACAGGGCGTAGTACGGGCGTTGCGTGTCGATCCATGCATCCTTCACAGCGCATCGCTTGCAAGGTGTGCCGTCGCTTTTTCTAGTGCCCTCTGGGTATTAGGATTTCGTTCTCCCGTATAAGCCGGAGGTTCTCGGCGCGTACACGGGAAAGCTTCATTTGCTCCGGCGTGACCAGCTTGGCGCCCGCCCCCTTAAGCGTGCCTGCTGCTGCCGCCTTGACCCCATTACGCAAAGTCTGCTCAATCAACCCCAGTTCACGGGCTGCTGCGCCTGCTGTCAGTCCGTCTATCTTGCGCTTGACTGCCAGTAACTTGAACTCGGCGGTGTATTCCTGCTTCTGTATCCGCTGCATCTTGTCGGCAAACCGCTGCTGGATGCGTATGGAATCAAGGCCGGCAGCCGGCAGGCCTATGCGTTTTCGCATCTGGATTTCTGTCGGCGGCCCGCGCCTAAGGCAAGGTGGGCGGCTTCGCGCATCTGGCAACGCTGGTCAAGCGGATGAAGGCCAGCCGTCCCCAGGCCTTGTTGCTCAATGGCGGAGACAGTTGGCAAGGCTCGGCCACGGCGTTGTGGACGGCCGGGCAGGACATGGTCGAGGCATCGCTTGAGTTGGGCGTCGATGTCATGACCGGGCATTGGGAGTTTACCCACGGCGCCGAGCGCGTCCTGCAGGTCGTGCGCAATGACTTCAAGGACAAGCTTGCCTTCATTGCCCAGAACATCGTGCACGAAGACAGCGACGCCCCGGTGTTCGATGCGTATGTCATGCGTGAACAGAATGGCATTCCGGTTGCCATTATCGGTCAGGCGTTTCCCTGCACGCCCAAGGCGAACGGCGCGCAATTCACCCCGGACTGGGCGGTCGGGATCGATGAAGCGCGCCTTCAGGCGATGGTCAACGCGGTGCGTGCCAAAGGCGCGCAGGTGGTCGTATTGCTAAGGTATGGCTATCGACCTCAAACTGGCGGCGCGCATTTCCAGGATCGACATGATATTGGGCGGACATACCCACGACGGCGTGCCGGTGCCCAGCGTGGTCAAAAACCCCGGCGGGGCAACCGTCGTCACCAACGCCGGATCCCACGGTAAATTTTTGGCCGTGATTGATTTCGACGTCAAACAGGGCCGTGTGGCCGACTATCGATACCACCTGTTGCCGGTCTTCTCGGAACTGCTGCCTGCCGATCCCGCCATGCAGGCAACCATAGCTCGGGTGCGCGCGCCATTCGAATCGCGGCTTCAGGAACCGATTGCCGAAAGCCAGCAACTGCTTTATCGGCGCGGTAATTTCAACGGCTCCTGGGACCAGTTGATTGTCGATGCCCTGATGCAGGTCAAGAGCGCATAGATTGCCTTCTCCCCCGGTTTTCGTTGGGGCACCACGCTCCTGCCCGGACAAACGATTACCCGCGAACATTTGATGGAGCAGACGGCAATCTCTTACCCCAATACCTCGGTGGTGGAAATGACCGGCACCAAAGTCAGGCAACACCTGGAAAACTTTGCGACATGATTTTCAATGACGATCCCTATCAACACCAGGGAGGTGACATGATGCGTACCGGCAGACTGGTGTATACATGTGAACCCGCAAGCAAAATCAATTCGCGCATCAGCGACATGAGCTTGAACGGACAGCCGATACAAGCCGACAAGTCCTACAAAGTGGCGCGATGGGGGGTGGGCAGCGCGCAATCGGAGGGTGAACCGGTGTGGGACGTGGTTGAGCAGTATCTGAAAAGCGCCCCGGTTGTTAAAAACCACACGCCCAACGTACCGCGATTGATAGGCGTGGGTGCAAACCCGGGATTCGCCAATGAGTAGTCAGCGCCTGACCGCTTGCCGTTATCTGCATACCGGCCAACGCACCTGCCATGCCGACGATGGACGCGAGCTTGCCTGCGCAGGGTCCGGCCAGGACGCCTCGTTTGCAGTCGGCATGCCCTGGCCGGAACCGCGTTTCGAGGTGCGCGACGACGCGGTCATGGATCGTCTGACCGGCCTGATCTGGTGTCGCAACGCCAACCTCGCCGAGTTTCCGCTCAGCTGGCAGGAAGCACTCGATTTCGTCGCGACCATGAATCGCGAACAGCGGTTCGGCCAGCGCGACTGGCGCATGCCCAATCGCCGCGAGTTGCGCAGTGTGCTCAGCCTGCAAACCCGATTGCCTGCGCTGCCCGAGCGACACCCGTTCGTCGATGTGTTCAACGGCTGGTACTGGACGTCGACCACGGCGGCCATCAGCCCGGCGCACGCCTGGTATGTGGCGCTCGATGGCGCGCGCATGTTTTACGGCGGCAAGGATCAATCCTTCATGCTGTGGCCGGTACGCGGCGAAGGCCTGGGCGTAGTCCCGCGCACCGGCCAAAGCCTGTGCTACGACACCGCCGGCAAAGTCATTTCATGCGCCGGGACGGGGCAAGACGGCGAAAGGCGTATCGGCGCGCCGTGGCCTGAACCTCGTTTCGAAATGCGCCCAGCCGGCGTCCTGGATCGACTCACCGGCCTGCTCTGGCGCCGCAACGCGAACCTCACCCCGCATCCGGTGCGATGGGATGAGGCATTGGCAACCGTGGCCAAACTCAACCAGGCAGGCGAGGGCAGTGACTGGCGTCTGCCCACCATCAACGAACTGGAGTCGCTGGTGGATTGTGCCGCCCACAGCCCGGCCTTGCCGTCCGGGCATCCGTTTGCCGATGTGCAGGATATTTACTGGTCCTCAACTACAAGCCTTTTCGAGCCTGATTGGGCCTGGGCGCTCTACCTGGAAAAGGGCGCGACGGGTGTCGGACAAAAGCGCTTTGCACAATTCTCGGTATGGGCCGTTGCCGCTCTTGATTAAATCAGGTTCATTACTTTTTACGCATGACAACGACAATTACGGCAATAACCAAAATCACGACCAGAACCATCCATAATCCGCCCGATCCACCCATGTAACCCGTTCCCCAGCTTCCGGTCCAATCACCTTGCATCATGCTCATCACCTCGCGACTTCATTGATTTACGATGGATTGGAATCCGGAAAAATTGCGCAACGCGAGCGCTCATTTTCAGGATCCTTTCGTAGCCCGTAGCGGCCGGCTACCGGGTAAGCAACGGTTATTACATACGAGCCATATGACTCATTTGCATCTTGTCGAAGGTCGCTTGTTGTTCGGCTGTAAGCGTGGCGTAGAAGGTTTTGACGGCGTCTGCCATTTTGGCCATGTTTTGCGCCCGGTTTTCCATCAAATCCGCCATCTTCGCCATCCGTTCCGGCGCGGTCTTCTTCGGCATGGACTGGGCGGTGTCCTTCATCTGATCCCGCATGGCCACCATGTTTTTAGCTTGATCGTTTACTTGATCGGAGAATGTCTTCCAGGCCGGTTTCTGATCTGCGGTGAGATTCAGCTTGGCATTCAGCTCACTTAAGTTTTTATGTGCGCGGGCAACGGGATCCATCTTCATGTCGCCTGACATCATGCCCATGCCGTTACAGTCCATTCCAGCGTGATGCGGACCCATTTTCGTACCAGATCCGGCGGCCGTTGCGAGGCTCACTGCAAACAGTGAGGAAACCAGTCCCAACGTGAGTTTGGTATGCAGTTTCATCATCAATCTCCTTAAAGTGTTTTGGATCGTGTGGACACCAGCAAGGTGGCAATAGGCCCCTTGATGTTTGCTATCGGTAGCCGGTTATCAGCATAGTCATGCGAGATATCCGGTTCATCCGGTTAGCAATTTAAGTTTCGCGTCTGAAGCCGACCTGCGTCTGTGCGTCAACGCACACACGCCACTGCGGTATTGACTCAAGTCAGTGGTTATCCTCCGAAGCGCCATGCCGCTTTCCACCTTTGCAACGATGGACCGGCGAAAAAATGCCCGGCAGCTATCCCTGGTTGGGCCATTTCCGATGTCACGCTTTTGCCATCAAATCGATGTTTTCCTGGCTCACCAGCGGTGCATCAAGCTGACGTGCGAGTCCTTCTGCGCCCTGCCGCATGAGAACCCCGTGGTTGCGGATAAACATCGAGCGGGCAAATGGGGCGATCAGGTTCATCCACCAGCGGGTGCTGCGGACATGCCACTCGTAACGGATGACGCTGACCGCGCCCTCGTTGCTGAAATGCCAGCGGCCGATTCCTTCGAGGTCGCCCTGGACGGATCCCTCGATGACCACATATTTTTCAATGCGGGTGGCGCGCACCTCGAACACCATCCGGTAAGGCAATCGCCCCTGCCAGACATAACGCAGGATGCTGTTGATCCCATGGGCATCACCGGCCGCAACTTCCTCCACTTTCTGCATGCCCGGCCACCAGTCCGGCCAGTTCGGGGAATTGTGGATGGCTGCGTACACCGCCTCCAGCGGTGCATCGAAGCGCCAGATTGTCAGCAAGCGATATTCCGCCACGGTGTCTCCAGATGAGGGCTAAAGTGAATCAGCGATGGCTGCAAAGCAAGCCGGTGATGCGGATCGCTGCAGGTCATGGGCGCAAGTTTGCCCGGTTCTGTGTGTGCTGTCGTACAGACGCGTTTTTGCCCATGCGTACCATTGTGGGCAAGGTCGTGGCAATGACATCTTGTCGGCAATTCCGGGAAGAAGGCCTCGATCCTGACTCGGAGGGCGTCACTGCTTGCCGGTGTGAGGAAATTGATTGAAAAACAGGAGAATGACCATGAACGATGCAACTCAGGATTTTGTACGCCCAGGCTACGAAACCCAACCCATTCCGGGTTTCCCCCATGCGCCTTCCGACTGGTCCTGCGAACAGGCCGAGAAAGTCGCCCAAACGGAAGGTCTTGCGCTGACTGAAGCGCACTGGCAGGTCGTGCGTGCATTGCAAGAGCTGTGTACACAGAATGCGGAACCGGCCCTGAACGCGCGCGACCTGCACGATGCGCTCGATGAGCATTTCCATGCCGATGGCGGCATCAAGTATCTCTACGAGTTGTTCCCCAAGGGGCCTCTGGCCCAGGGCTGTCTGCTCGCCGGAGTGGAACCGCCGGCAGGCACGCGGGATCAGGGCATGGGCAGCGCGGTTTAAGCCCACGGCATCCGCAACAAGACGCAGCAACCGCCGCGCATCCCCTCTGCGGGTTTGCGTGGCCTCGTCACGTTTTGCTCAGTCGTTCCGCGCCCGTCCGACCTGAGCTTGCCAGAAACGCGCGGCGGGTCGAGTCAACCGGACGGAAGGCGCCACGCATGCGGCTGATCACCATAGCCGCCCCGGCCTTGTCCTCCCTGCGTGTGCTCATGCACGGGGGGTTGCCCTCGATCACCACGGCCACCCCGTTGGGCTGCAAGACGTCGATCAGCGCGTCGGCCCGGCGATTTGCACTGTCATTCTTTCCTGAGTCTGCAGCCGTCTGGGGTCGACCTCGACTAGCGGGCAAGTTTGGAAATGCCCACACCCGGGCGGTTCATCCTTAAGTCCATCAATGGGGAAAGGCGGGCGGTACGCCTGTCTGCAGCAAGATAGCCAGCACCTCTGCCCCCACCGGACGGCCGAAAAAGTAGCCTTGACCCTCGTCGCAATGCTGGGCCATAAGAAAAGCAACCTGTTCTGCTGTTTCGACGCCCTCCGCAATGACACATAGCCTGAGCGCTTTTGCCATGCTGATCACGGCACTGACGATGGTGGCATCATCCGGATTGCTGGTTATCTGGTTCACGAACGACTGGTCGATCTTCAGGGTATTAATCGGAAACTGCCGCAGATAACTCAGACTGGAATAGCCGGTGCCGAAGTCATCGATTGCAAGCTTGATGCCCAGGGCTGCGAGCGCGTGCAGAACGGAATCGGCAGACGCGGCATCCCGCATGAGGACGCTTTCGGTCAGCTCAAGTTCCAGATAGCCCGGTTCCAGGCGCGACTCTTCGAGGGTCGCGCGCAAGCATTGGAGAAAGTCCCCGGCGCGGAACTCAAGCGCGGAGGTGTTGACGGCAACGGTGATCGGCGGCAAACCCGCATCCTGCCAGGCGCGGGCCTGGACGCAGGCTTCGCGCAGCACCCAGCGGCCTATCGGCAGGATCAGGCCGCTGTCTTCGGCGATGGGCACGAACTGTGCGGGTTCCAGCAGTCCGCGTTGCGGATGCTGCCAGCGGATGAGCGCCTCGACGCTGACGATCGTGCCGCTGAGAAGATTGATTTTCGGCTGATAGTGCAACACGAATTCCCGCCGTTCCAGCGCGAGACGCAGGCCGGCTTCGATCGATTGCCGTTGAACGGCCCGGGCATTCATCTCCTGCTCGAAGAATTTGTAATTGTTACGTCCGCTTTCCTTGGCTTGGTACATCGCGATGTCCGCATGCTTGATCAGGGTTTCTGCATCCCGGCCATCGTCGGGGTAGATGCTGATACCGATACTCACGCCGATGTGCAGATCGTGCTGGTCGATGAGGTGAGAGGGCGCGAGCGCGATGAGCATCTTTTGTGCAGACAGCGCCACGTCTTCTGCATGCCCGATATCGGGAAGCAGCAGCACGAATTCATCCCCGCCCTGGCGACTGACCGTGTCCGAGTGGCGCACGCCCCCCACCAGGCGTTGTGCCACCGACTGCAGCAGTTTGTCACCCACCGCATGCCCCAGTGAATCGTTGATATGCTTGAATCGATCGAGGTCCAGGAACATCACCGCAAGGCGTTTGCCCTGGCGGTGAGCCAGTGCAATGGCGTGGGCAAGCCGGTCATTCAACAGAATGCGGTTAGGCAAATCGGTGAGCACATCGTGGTGGGCCAAATGATCCTGATCAGCATGTGCCGTTTGGACTTGTTCGGCCAGCTTGTGTGCGTCAATGGTGGCGATAACCAGTTGGGCATTCGCTTGCTGCAACATGCCTATTTGATCGTCGCGGGTTCCCTGTGTCGTTTCTGCCGCGCGAATGTCCCGCTCGCGCTTGTCGATGCTCCTTTCGCGCACAACGACAACCCTTTCGCGCAAATCCACGGCATTTTCCCGGGCCGCGGCCCGTTTTTCACGGCCATGAGCGGCCACTTCATCGTCCATGACAGCACTTTCCCTGTGCGGGATCTGAAGCGCCGTATTGATTATTTATAACCACTATCATCGTCCTCCATTATGCGGCTCTGGCGGGTGCACAGGAAGGCTAGGCGTGTTGTCTACAACAGTCGGTACGGTGACGCACAGAGCCTGGGGCTGACACTTCCGGTGCTGATCACGCCCGTATCTACGAGGGTATTGCCTGTAATTGAAAGTCTTGGGATTCACGAACAACGGGTCGGTCGTCAGGGTATTGACCGGAAACTGAATTTGACCACACGGACTGAAATAGCGAACGCCATGAACAATTGGGCCGTCTTATCCTGTTGCTGCAAGTTTCAGCGCACTATCCAGCGCTTGTATGAATTCGTTGAGCTTGATCGGCTTGGTGAGGTAGCGGAAAAATCCTGCCGCCAGGCCTTGTCGGATATCGCTTGGCATGGCATTGGCACTGATGGCCAGCACCGGGATATGCGCCGTTGCCGGATCGTCGCGCAGAATTTTCAGCGCCTGGATGCCGCTGATGCCGGGCAGGTTGATGTCCATCAGGATCACCTCCGGCTGATGGGCGCGTGCCAGCGCAATGCCGAGTGTGGCATCGCGCGCGCTCAGCATGCGGATATGCGGGACACCCTCAATGATCTGTTCGACCAGCATCAGGTTGGCCGGATTGTCTTCCACGTAGAGCAGGGTGCGCATCGCCACGTTTCCTTGCGCGTGCGGCACAAGCTCGGCGGCCATTTCATGTTCAGGAGAAAATTGTGGCATCACGTCGCGGATCAACTCAATCCAGAATTCGCTGCCCACGCCGACGGTGCTTTCGACGCCGATGCTGCCGCCCATCAGTTCGACCAGCTGCTTGGTGACCACCAGGCCGATGCCGGTTCCTTCTTCGGTACCGGTTTCCTGGCCGAGCCGGTTGAACGGCTGGAACAGCTGCGCCAGCTTGTCCGGCGGCAATCCCACACCGCTGTCCTTGATGCTGATGCGGACGCGATCCCGGGTCGTGGTGCACGTCACCTCGACCGTTCCCTGTTCGCGGTTGTATTTGATCGCATTGGACAGCAGGTTGACCAGCGCCTGCTTGACCCGGGTTCGATCGGCATTGGCAATGCAGGTATTTTCGAATGGATGGCAATTTATCCGGATGCCGCGTTGTTGCGCCTGTGGCTCGATCATGGCCTGGCATTCGAGCAGCACGTCGGACAGCGATAAGGGTTCCAGCGACAGCGACAGCTTGCCGGACTCGATCACCGCAAGCTCCAGGATTTTGTTGACCAGGTCCAGCAGGTACCACCCCGCCTTGATGATGTGCTGCAGCCGTTCATTCTGGACGGCCGTCGGCGGGGGCGAGCCGACCTCCAGCAACTGGGCAAAGCCGAGGATGGCGTTGAGCGGGGTGCGCAGCTCATGACTCATGCTGGACAGGAAATCCGATTTCGCCAGGTTGGCTTTTTCCGCGGCGGATTTGGCGCGTTCCATCTGTGCTTTGGATATTTCGACTTGCTCGTTCAGTTTTTGCGCTTCAATGGTCGCGATGATCAGACGTGTGTTCGCTTGCTGCAACATCGCCATGTGATCGTCGGACGCCGCCTGCGTCGTCTCTGCCGCGCGAATGTCCCGCTCGCGCGTGGTGGCAGTCCCTTCGCGCACGTCGACGGCATTTTCGCGCAAATCCACGGCATCTTCCCGTGCCGTCGCCACGGCCTCGCGGCTTTGAACGGCCGCTTTGTTGGCCAGGATCGCAGGTGAGCCCTGATCGTTGCGACCAGCAGCGCCGTCGCTGTCACTTCTGTTCATTTGCCACTCTCCATCACCGGGTCGTTCTAGCCGGGGCTGAACGTCGGCCGGCCCGACAGGATTCCGGCATACTCAGACATGGTCTCGCCAATAACGATGCCTTCGTTTGTAATGTCAAAGAGGCGAATGTCCTTGCTGTGCTCGCTGCCCCGGACTTTGACCACCGACAAGGCGCGGTTGAATTGGCCCGCGATTTCGACATAGCGCTGCACGATAATGGCGTCAGCGAGAAAAGCACTGCCAAATGGACTGAAGCGCAAATCGGTGTAGCGGTCTTCCAGTTCCGAGGTCATTAATATCGTCACGCCCATGGCCGTCAGCTCGGCAATCATCCGGTACAGCGACCCGCGGAAATCTTCGCTAAATTCGGGTGCCAGCGACAGCTCGAATCCGGACAGGGAGTCTATGACGACACGCTTGGCCTGCATTCGGTCAATCATTTTGATCATGTCATGCAAGGTTTCATCGATCGATAAATCCAGGGAACGCGTATTGATCACCCCCACTTGCCCGGCCTTGACCAGTGCAGACAGTTTATTGTTCAGCAGCTGGCTGGGGCTTTTCTCAAACGCTGCAATCACACCGGGTTCGCCCCGGCGCGCCCCTTCGGCGAGAAATTCCGTCGACAGGATGGTTTTTCCGGAACCGGATGGCCCGACCAGGAGCAGCGAATAGCCGGCCGGCAAGCCGCCGCCCAGCATGTCATCGAGGCCGGGTATTCCCATGGGCACACGTGCATCTCCCGTGGATGTCTCGGACCCGGTCATCCCGCCCGGTTGGACAATCGCCCTCGGAAAAATGTGGAGTCCGGCATCGCTCATCCGGAACGTATGCAAACCCGGGGCCTGGGCCTGACCGCGCATTTTGACCACTTGCATCTTGCGCACCATGGAGTTGCGGTGCAAATTTTGCGACAGCCACAGGATGCCATCCGCCACGGTAAAGACGGGACTTGACTCTGTTTCTGGCGCCAGATATTCACCGATCAGGAATGTGGTGGCCTGCCAGCTCGTCATTTGCATGCCGAGTTGCTGCACGAACCGCTGCAGATCGGACATGCTCGGGCCCTCGCGGTTTGCGGACTGCACGACGGATCGAAACGAATCCACGAACACCAGGCTGGGAGCATAGGCTTGGACTTCTTCGGCGATGCGTGCCAGGACACGGTCGAAATCCCCCTCCAGGAGCTCTGCGGACAGGTTGACGAAACGGATCGAGTCGTTGATCTTGTCGTGATCAAAAAATGTGAATTGCTGCTGGTAGCGCAGCATTTTCAAAGCGGGTTCCCCGAGCACCGTAAAGAACAGTGCGCGGTACTGCGGGTTGGCCAGCGAGAACATGATCTGGTGCGCGAGCGTTGTTTTTCCGCTTCCCGGCGTTCCCGCAATCAGGTTGAACGAAAATTCCGGCAGGCCACCGCCCAACAGATTATCCAGGCCCGGTACGCCGGATGGCAGACAACGAATGTTTACCTTGTTACTCATGCTTGAACTCCTTGCTGGTGCTGGTCGAAGCGTCATCGCCCCAGGCAGAACTTAAAATACGGGTGGTTAGCGGTTCGCCAATCAAGGCGGCCAGGATGCCGGTGAACGTGAGCAGCAACAGGCTGTTTGCATCACGGGCGTGCGATGGCGGCTGTCCTTCAAGGCACTTTTTTAAATTCGCGAACCGCTGATCTGCCTGTGGCGACAGTGAGCTGGCCGCGAGCCAGGGAAATGTCGGCTGGGCAAGGAATACGCTTCGCGCATACAGTGAATTGAACCCTTCCTCACCGACGATCGAAATGATCTGGGTCGCCATCAGCACCCATAAGTCAATCGCGGCATCCGCCCCCTTTTCAGGGTGGCGTGCCATCAGGCTTTCGATTAACTGGTGCCGCAGCGGGTCTCTGGTTTCCATAGCAACCTATTAATAATCGGCCGATATCAACGACGATGCGGGCTTGCAGCCGCTTTTCGAGGGCAAGCATCCCGCGCTGGATAGGTTTTTACCTGGGGGCATATTGGCCATATTCGTCGTCCTGTTTTTTTGAAGCCTTGTGGCGTGCTTTTTAGTACGAGTGATGCGCTCGATTCCCGCCGCGAGCAGGGTGGCGCGTTGATGGTACTCCGTCCCTGCCTGCCTGCCTGCCTGCCTGAAAAACAGGGGGCGCCCATTCGCCTGATTCGTGCCGATCGGGCAAGGGGAACGCAATGTCGACCACGATTCGCCGACCTGATGGACTGCGGGCGCCCCCAGCTAACCCAAGAGTGGATCATGAGCAAAATCGATCCACCACTGGGGCGGGTCGACACGATTGAACGGGGGCAGGGGGGGATAGGGGCACCAAACGCTCGCTGATTGGTGCGCTGCGCAGATGGCGCGCGGTGAATATCACTTTTTAGCCCAGGTCCACCTCGGCGTAGTGTTCCCGGCGGTCGTCGACCAACGGGATGCGGGTGTCGGCCTGATCGACGCCGTCCACTGTCGTACGGCGCACCTGCCCTGCTTCACCCACGCGCCTGATGTGGATGTGGTAGACCGTCTCCCGATAACGGTAGTGAATGGTGTAGGCATCCCAATGAGCCGGGACACACGGCGCAATGCGCAGATGGTCTACTTCCAGATTCAACCCCAGCAGGGTTTCCACGCTCAGCCGGTACATCCAGCCCGCCGCGCCGGTGTACCAGGTCCAGCCGCCGCGGCCGGTGTGCGGCGTCACGCCATAGATGTCCGCGCACATGACATAGGGCTCGACCTTGTAGCGTTTGATAGCTTCCGCCGTGCTGCCGTGGTTGACCGGATTGATCATGGCGAACAACTCCCAGGCGCGCTCGGTGTCGCCCTGCATGGCGAACGCCATCGTGGTCCAGATCGCGGCATGGGTGTACTGGCCGCCGTTCTCGCGCACGCCGGGGATGTAGCCCTTGATGTAACCGGGCTCCAGGTCTGATTTGTCGAACGGCGGGTCGAGCAGCTGGATGATCTGCTTGTCGCGCCGCACCAGGCGCTGGTCCACCGCCGTCATCGCCTGGCGGGCGCGCACCGGGTCGCCGCCGCCCGAGATGACCGCCCAGCTCTGGCTGATCGAATCGATCTGGCATTCGTCGTTGGTGGACGAGCCGAGCGGGGTGCCGTCGTCGAACCAGGCGCGCCGGTACCAGGCGCCGTCCCAGGCCTGGGCCTCGATATTGCTGCGCAACAGCGTCGCCTGGGCGTTGCACAGGGCGGCAAATTCCTGATCGTTGCGGTCGCGTGCAAGGCCGGCAAACAGTTCGAGGTTTTCGACCAGGAACCACGCCAGCCACACGCTTTCGCCTCGGCCGTCCTTGCCGACCAGGTTCATGCCGTCGTTCCAGTCGCCACAACCCATCAGCGGCAAGTGGTGGCTGCCAAAGCGCAAGCCGTGCCTGAGCGCGCGCACGCAGTGATCGTACAGACTGGCCGTTTCCGGCGAACGCTGCGGCTGGTCGTAGTACGCCTCTTCTTCTGCATACAGCTCGCGGCCTTCGAGGAAATGGATGGGCTCGTCGAGCACGCCGGTGTCGCCGGTCGCCCGCACATAGCGGCAGGCGGCATACGGCAGCCACAGATAGTCGTCCGAGAAATGGGTGCGCACGCCCTGGCCATTGGGCGGATGCCACCAGTGCTGGACGTCACCCTGGAGGAACTGGCGGCCGGCGTGCCGGATCAGCTGCTCGCGGGCGAGCCACGGTGTCGCATGCACCAGCGCCATGGTGTCCTGCAACTGGTCGCGGAAACCGTAGGCACCGCCGGACTGATAAAAGCCGCTGCGCCCCCACAGCCTGCACGACAGGGTCTGGTAGACCAGCCAGCCGTTGGCCAGCACATCCAGCGCCGGGTCGGGCGTCTCGACCTGCACCGCGCCCAGCGTGTGCTTCCAGTGTTCCCACACCGTTTCCAGCGCCTGTTGCGCGCCGGCCGGCCTGCCGAATCGCTGGATGAGATGCCGCGCCTCGTCGGCGTCACGCGCGGCGCCGAAGATAAACACGATCTCGCGGGTTTGTCCGGCAGCCAGTTCGACCCGGCTCTGGATTGCGGCGCACGGATCGAGGGCGGCGCCGGTGCGGCCAGACAGGCGCTTGCGGCGCATCGCTGCGGGATTCGCCAGCGTGCCGTTGCGGCCGATGAACTCGGTGCGGCTGCCGCTCACCGAGCGCTCGCGCTCGCTGACATGGGCAAACACCACCCGGTTGGCGCATTCGCGGCCGTAGGCGTTGCGGGCAAACAGCGCCCCGCTGTGCGGATCGGTTTCGGTG
>NCHD01000148.1 GCA_002257045.1 Hydrogenophilales bacterium 16-61-112
GGTGATCGCAGCAGTCAAGGTGGTCTTGCCGTGGTCAACGTGTCCAATCGTTCCTACGTTTACGTGCGGTTTGGTCCGCTCGAATTTTTCCTTAGCCATGTTTCAGTACCTTATCAATCAATAATCAGTTGTTGAAGAACGCGCGGGCATTCAGCCGGGTGCTCACTTCTTGGAAATAATCGCTTCCGCGACGTTTTTCGGTGCCTCGGTGTAGTGCTTGAACTCCATCGAGTAAGTGGCGCGACCTTGCGACATTGAACGCAGGTCGGTCGAATACCCGAACATTTCAGCCAGCGGCACTTCGGCCCTGACCAACTTCACACCATTTGCGTCATCCATCCCCTGAATAATGCCGCGCCGGCGGTTCAAGTCACCCATCACGTCACCCATGTAGTCCTCAGGGGTCTCAACTTCGACCGCCATCATTGGCTCCAGTAAAACCGGACTGGCTTTGCGCATACCATCCTTGAAAGCCAGAATAGCCGCAAGCTTGAACGCCAATTCAGACGAGTCGACATCATGGTATGAACCATCAAACAGAGTGACTTTTACGTCAACCACAGGGAAGCCCGCCAGCACACCATTCGTAAGCGCTTCTTTCAAGCCCTTTTCAACTGCAGGAATAAACTCACGCGGCACGGTGCCGCCCTTGATGGCATCAATAAACTCAAAACCCTTGCCGGTTTCATTCGGGCCCATCTTGATCCACACATGACCGTACTGACCCTTACCACCCGACTGCTTGGCGTGCTTGCCTTCTTGCTCAACCTCTTTTTTGATCGCTTCGCGGTAGGCAACTTGCGGTGCACCCACGTTGGCCTCGACGCCAAACTCACGACGCATGCGGTCAACCAGAATTTCAAGGTGCAACTCACCCATGCCAGACATGATGGTCTGACCCGATTCTTCATCGGTGCGCACACGGAATGACGGATCCTCCTGCGCCAAGCGGCCCAGTGCGATTCCCATTTTTTCCTGGTCAGCCTTGGTCTTCGGCTCGACAGCAACGTGAATCACCGGCTCCGGGAAAATCATGCGCTCAAGGATGATTGGATCATTCAGCTCACACAACGTATCGCCGGTCGTGCAGTCTTTCAGGCCCACAGCCGCCGCGATATCACCCGCACGGACTTCCTTGATCTCTTCGCGCTGATTGGCATGCATTTGCAGGATGCGGCCGAGGCGCTCTTTTTTGCCCTTGACCGAGTTGTAAATGGTGTCACCCGATTTGACCACACCGGAATACACACGAAAGAAAATCAGCTGTCCCACATACGGGTCGGTTGCAACCTTGAACGCCAATGCCGAGAATTTTTCGTCATCGGCAGGCCTGCGCTCGCCCTGCTCACCGCTTTCAAGCTCACCCTTGACTGGCGGAATATCCGTTGGCGCCGGCATCAACTCGACCACCTTGTCGAGCATGGCCTGAACGCCCTTATTTTTGAACGCCGAACCACACATCATCGGGACGATTTCGCTGGCGATGGTGCGTGCACGCAAACCAGCAATAATCTCCGCCTCGCTAAGATCCCCCTCTTCGAGATACTTGTTCATCATCTCCTCAGATGATTCTGCAGCAGCCTCGACCATACCCTCACGCCACTTCTTACAGGTTTCAAGCAGATTTTCAGGAATATCGCGCAAATCAAACTTCATGCCCTGACTGGCTTCATCCCAGTAAATCGCTTTCATCTTGACAAGGTCAACCACACCCTCAAACCCCTCTTCAGCGCCAATTGGCACCTGAATCGGAATTGGATTGGCCTTCAGGCGCAAGCGCATCTGATCGTAGACCTTGAAGAAATCTGCACCATTGCGGTCCATCTTATTGACGAACGCCAAACGTGGCACTTTGTATTTATTCGCCTGACGCCACACCGTTTCGGACTGCGGCTGCACACCACCGACAGCACAGTAGACCATGCACGCACCGTCCAACACACGCATGGATCGCTCCACTTCGATGGTGAAGTCCACGTGACCCGGGGTGTCAATAATGTTAATACGATGCTCGGGAAACTTGCCGTCCATTCCCTTCCAGAAACAGGTCGTTGCCGCCGACGTAATGGTAATGCCGCGCTCTTGCTCTTGCTCCATCCAATCCATCGTGGCGGCGCCATCATGCACCTCGCCAATCTTGTGCGAAACGCCGGTGTAGAACAGGACGCGTTCGGTGGTAGTGGTTTTGCCAGCATCAATGTGGGCTGAAATGCCAATATTGCGATAGCGTTCGATAGGAGTCGCGCGAGCCACGGTATATACCTGCCAATAATTGCGTTGTAAGGCTTTGTTCGCCTCTGCCATGCGGTGAATCTCTTCACGCTTCTTCACTGCACCACCACGTCCCTCAGCCGCATCAAGCAATTCACCAGCGAGACGCTGATCCATCGACTTTTCGCCGCGCTTGCGTGCAGCATCCTTGAGCCAACGCATTGCCAGCGCCGTACGACGGCTCGAACGTACCTCGACCGGAACCTGGTAGTTTGCACCACCCACACGGCGACTCTTGACCTCAACCAAAGGCCGCGCTTTATTCAGGGCCTCACCAAAAACTTCCAGCGGATCTTTGCCGGACTTCTTGGTAATTTGCTCGAAAGCACCATACACAATGCGCTCAGCAACAGACTTCTTGCCGCTGGACATGACGACGTTCATGAATTTCGAAACCTCCTGATTACCGAACTTCGGATCAGGCAGGATTTCACGTTTGGGTACTTCGCGACGACGGGGCATATTCCAGTCTCTCTATCTAGTTAGGCTTGTATCGAACCGACACCAATCAGGCTTTTTTCGGGCGCTTGGCGCCGTACTTGGAGCGCGACTGCTTACGGTCTTTCACGCCAGCCGTATCCAGGCTACCGCGTACGGTGTGATAACGCACACCCGGCAAATCCTTGACCCGGCCGCCACGCACCAGCACAACCGAGTGCTCCTGCAGGTTATGGCCTTCACCACCGATATAGCTGATGACCTCAAAGCCACTGGTGAGCTTGACCTTACATACTTTGCGCAAGGCGGAGTTCGGCTTTTTAGGCGTCGTGGTGTACACGCGGGTACACACGCCACGACGTTGCGGGCAAGCCTTCAAGGCCGGGACCTTGCTTTTTTCCACCGGCGCTTGACGCGGCTTGCGGATCAGCTGGTTAATG
>NCHD01000003.1 GCA_002257045.1 Hydrogenophilales bacterium 16-61-112
GGACGCCCAGAATCGAAAGCTCGATTTCCATCGCTTTAATGAAGCGTACTTGATGCACATGTCGACCAGCCCGCAGTACGCGATCATCGCTTCGTGCGATATCGCGGCGGCGATGATGGAGCCCCCGGGCGGCACAGCCCTGGTCGAGGAATCGATCAAGGAAGCACTCGATTTCCGTCGCGCGATGCGCAAGGTTGACGGCGAATTCGGTGACTCATGGTGGTTTCAGGTGTGGGGGCCGAATGACTTTGCCGAGGAGGGCATCGGCGAGCGCGAGGATTGGGTGCTCACGGCCAACGACCGCTGGCATGAATTCGGCAATATTGCGCCCGGCTTCAACATGCTCGACCCGATCAAGGCCACGCTCATTACCCCGGGCCTGGATATGGATGGCGCTTTTGCCGATACGGGCATACCCGCGTTGATCGTGACCAAATATCTGGCTGAACACGGCGTCATTGTCGAAAAAACCGGGTTGTATTCTTTCTTCATCATGTTCACCATCGGCATCACGAAAGGGCGCTGGAACACGCTGGTCACGGCGCTGCAGCAATTCAAGTCGGATTACGATCAAAACCAGCCGCTTTGGCGTGTCTTGCCAGAGTTTGTCGTCAAACATCCACGCTACGAGCGAACCGGGTTGAAAGAGTTATGTGACCAGATCCACACGGTCTACAAAGCCAACGATGTCGCCCGTTTGACGACGGAAATGTATTTGTCCGAGATGGATCCGGCGATGAAACCGGCTGATGCTTTTGCCAAGATGGCGAATCGACAAACTCGAAGGCCGCATCACAGCCATGCTGGTCACACCGTATCCGCCGGGCATTCCCTTGCTGATCCCCGGCGAGCGGTTCAATGCCACGATTGTCCGATACCTGCAATTCACGCGTGACTTCAATGGACGTTTCCCCGGCTTCGAGACGGATGTGCATGGCTTGGTCGAGAATGGGGATGAAGGCAAGTATTACGTCGATTGCGTACTCAGTAGCGACGTACCCGATGTGCCCTGTGCTTGATTAAATAGACAAAAAGCGTAGTATGCGCAGTCCCCGGTTTGCCGGGGATTGCTTTTTGACCGGGGTGGTTTTTAGCCTCGGCCAATTTAACCTTGCTCCACCGCACCGCAGCGGGGGGCTTAACCGAAAGGAATTTTAATGCGGCATTACGAAATCGTATTTATCGTCCATCCGGATCAGAGCGAGCAAGTGCCCGCCATGATCGAGCGTTATCGCGCCAATATCTCCGCACGTGGCGGCAGCATCCATCGTCTGGAAGATTGGGGCCGGCGTCAGATGGCTTACCCGATCCAGAAAATTCACAAGGCGCATTACGTGTTGATGAATATCGAGTGCGACCAGGAAACCCTGGACGAACTCGATCATGGCTTCAAGTTCAATGATGCCGTGCTGCGTCATCTGACCATCAAGCGCAAGGATGCTGTCACCACAGCGTCGCCGATGATGAAGGAAGAAAAGTCGCGCGACATGATGGATGGTGCCAAGTCCGAGACTGCCAAGGCAGAAGTTGCCGTTGAGCAGCCCGCTGAAGCCTGAATGAGTGAATAGGCTGGTCATCAGCGGAGCACTTACCCAGATAGACCCTTTGCGGTACAGCCCGGCTGGCGTACCGATAGTCGAAGCGGTGGTTCATCATCGCAGCAGTCAGACCGTCGCTAGCCAGGCAAGACAGGTGGAATGTGAGTTGACGGTACAGGCGAGTGGATCGCTGGCCAGTCAACTTGCACAGATCACCGTTGGAACGCAGGTCAGGATGGAAGGCGCGTTGAATCGACGCAGCGTGAACAGCCGACAACTTCTCTTGATATTGAATCGAATCGAAAAGGAATAATCATGGCACGTCCCATGGGTGGTAAATCAGGCGGCAAGTTCGCCAAAAAAGGGGGTCGCGACAGCGGCAATCGTGGTCTCTTCAAGCGTCGCAAATTCTGTCGCTTCACTGTCGACAAGGTTGATGAAGTCGACTACAAGGACATCGAAGTGCTGAAGGAATTCATCGCCGAAAACAGCCGCATTATCCCGGCGCGCATCACCGGCACCAAGGCGCATTACCAGCGCCAACTGGGTACCGCAATCAAGCGTGCGCGTTTCCTCGCGCTGATGCCTTACACCAATCTGCATTAAGGAGACGACCATGCAAATCATTCTGATGGACAAAGTCGTCAACCTGGGCAATCTGGGCGATGTGGTTAAAGTCAAAGACGGCTATGCCCGCAACTTCCTGATCCCTTCCGGACGTGCACGTCGTGCAACGCAGGCCAATATGGCAGCGTTTGCGGCGCAGAAGGCTGAACTCGAACGGCTGGCTGCAGAGAAGCTTGCTGATGCTCAGCGTCGTGGCGAGAAGTTGGAAGGCAGCAGCGTGAAAATCAGCCAAAAAGCTGGCGTTGATGGCCGTCTGTTTGGCTCCATCACTAACGCAGACATTGCGGACGCATTGAAAACGCAAGGCCATGATGTTGCGAAGGCGGATGTGCGCCTGCCAGAGGGCCCGCTCAAGGCCATCGGCGAATACAGCGTGGTGTTGGCGCTGCATACCGATGTCACTGCGAACATTACCGTGGTGGTAACCGGCGAACAGTAATTCCCCGGGCATGCCGAAAAAAGGGAGCCGGTGGCTCCCTTTTTTTATACTTTTCTGTTCAGACATTATCCACAGCCTTATCCCTTGGTTGGCATAGGCGCGAAGACTAAAATCCTGCCATGGCCGCTATCTATCCGTTATCCGCAAGTACCGATCCCCAACTGGCGCAAATGCGCTTGCCCCCCCACTCGCTTGAGGCTGAACAAGCTGTATTGGGCGGGCTGTTGCTGGACAACAGTGCGTGGGATCGCATTGGCGACGTGATATCGGAAAGTGATTTGTATCGCCAGGATCATCGGCAGATTTTGCGCGCGATCGTGCGGCAGATTGCGGAAAACCGGCCGGCTGACGCCGTAACGGTGGCGGAAGCCCTGCAGTCACTCGGTCATCTTGAAAGCGTCGGCGGGCTCGCCTATATCGTGGCGCTGGCAAGCAATACCCCTTCTGCCGCCAATATTCGTCGCTACGCGGAGATCGTGCGCGAGCGTTCGGTGATGCGGCGCCTAGCCGAAGTGGCGACGGGCATTGCCGACACGGCGTATTCCCCGGGCGGACGCAGTGCGTCGCAATTGCTAGACGAGGCCGAAGCCAAGGTTTTTGAGATTGCTGAGTCGGGTAGTCGTGGGCAGGTGGGCTTTGTTGAAATCAAACCCTTGCTCAAGGAGGTTGTTGAGCGAATCGATGAGCTGTATCACCGGGATAACGACTCGGGCATCACCGGCGTGCCGACCGGTTTTCATGACCTGGACCAAAAAACATCCGGCTTGCAGCCAGGCGACCTGGTGATCGTCGCCGGGCGTCCGTCGATGGGCAAAACTGCGTTTTCGATCAACATCGCCGAAAACGTGGCGCTTGATACCGGTTTGCCGGTGGCCGTGTTCTCGATGGAAATGGGGGGCGCGCAGTTGGTGATGCGGATGATCGGTTCGGTCGGCAAGTTGGACCAACATCGGCTGCGCACAGGCAAGCTGGGCGAGGACGACTGGCAGCGGCTCACTTACGCGCTCGGCAAGCTCAACGAGGCGCCGGTCTTCATTGACGAGACCCCAGGGCTCAACGTGCTGGAGTTGCGTGCTCGTGCGCGGCGACTGATGCGTCAGTGCGGCAAGCTGGGCCTGATCGTGATCGACTATTTGCAACTGATGTCGGGCAGCGGTAGCGGCGGCGGCAATGAAAATCGGGCAACCGAGATTTCTGAAATCTCGCGCGCATTGAAAGGCCTGGCCAAGGAATTGCAGGTGCCGGTAATCGCGCTGTCGCAGCTGAACCGTGGCCTGGAGCAACGTCCCAATAAGCGTCCGGTGATGTCCGACCTGCGTGAATCGGGCGCCATCGAGCAGGATGCCGATGTCATCCTGTTTATCTACCGCGACGAGGTCTACAACCCTGATACGCAGGACAAGGGCACAGCGGAAATCATCATCAGCAAGCAGCGTAACGGCCCGATTGGTACAGTACGGCTTGCCTTCATCGGCGAATATACGCGCTTCGAATCACTGGCGCAGCCCGGCTCGTATTAAGTTCATGCGTCCCATCCAGGCACGTATCTCTCTCGGTGCGCTGGCGCACAACCTGCGTGTTGCGCGTAACCACGCAGGGGGGGCGCGTGTCTTTGCGGTGGTCAAGGCGAATGCTTATGGCCACGGGTTGTCGCGTGCGCGACGGGCGCTGGCATCGGCCGACGGCTTCGCCGTGTTGACGCTGGAAGAAGCGGCCAATCTGCGTTTGATGGGAGTGCAGCAGCCGATTCTGCTGCTCGAGGGCTTGTTTGGAGCAGATGAAATCGCAACGTGCTCCGAGCTGGATTTGTGGCCGGTGCTGCATCATGCCGCGCAGCTCGACTGGTTGCAGCGGCTGCCCCCGGCACGTCCGATACAGGTTTTTCTAAAATTCGATAGCGGCATGCACCGGTTGGGTTTTCCGCTCGAGGAACATGCAGGCATCGTCAAGCGGGTACGCAATCTGCCGGGTGTCGCCGGGATCACATTGATGACTCACTTTGCGCAAGCGGATGAAGCTGTCGGGGTCGATTGGCAATTGCAGCCGTTTCTGCGCGAGATGGCCGGGCATGCGCTGCCCTGGAGCAGTGCCAATTCAGCGGCGCTATTGCGTTATCCCGAAGCGCAGGGCGCATGGGTGCGCCCCGGTTTGATGCTGTATGGCGCGTCGCCTTTCACTGAGGTGTCCGCTGAACAATTGAAACTTCGACCCGTCATGACGCTGCAGTCCGAAATCATCAGCGTGCAGACCCTGAAGGCGGGCGAGGCTGTGGGCTATGGCCAGTTGTATCGTGCCGAACATGCTATGCGGGTCGGTGTGGTTGCCTGTGGTTATGCAGATGGTTATCCGCAAAATGCGCCAACAGGAACGCCGATTGTGGTCAATGGTCGCTTGACCCGGACGCTTGGCCGTGTATCGATGGATATGCTGACGGTCGATTTGGGCGGATGCGTTGATGCCGGCGTAGGCGCTCCAGTCGTGCTGTGGGGAGAAGGGCTGGCAGTGGACGCGGTTGCCGCTGCCGCTCGAACCAGCAGTTATGAACTGCTATGTGCCCTGACTGCCCGTGTTTCGGTGCAGGAAACCGACTGAAAACGCGTTAATGGGTGATGCCGAACGACGGGTCGCGGGTCCCCGGCGGCATGGGCAGCCCGGCATAGCGCATGGCCTGGGCAATCGGTCCCATCGGAAACAGTTTGTAGAGGAATGAGTGCCCGCCCACTCCGGCAAACTCTTCTTCCAGGGTATGCGCCAGGATGTGGGCATTGAGGGTGCCGCCGTGGTCAGCGTAGCAGTCGCGCAGGTAGCGAATGATGGCCAGATGGTCGTCGCTGAGTTCGAGCCCGTCCTGTTTCGCCATTGCGATGGCCTGTGCTTCGGTCCATCCGTCCAGTTCGGTCAGGTGGCCGCGCGTCGCGGAGTTGCTGTTTTCATTCTCGACCGTTTTGTTGTTGTCCGGCATGATGGTCTCCTTGGACTAACGGAGACTTTTTTATAGCGGCTGCCGACTAAAAACCAAGATCGCGGATGGGCGGGACGAAGCATTCGAGATGACGTTCCCCGAGGATGAATCGGGTGCAGTCAAGGTTGTGAACTGTAGCCCTCAAGGCCATGGAGAACCCCTCGATATCGGCGATGTCGGGGTAGCTTTCCATCCAGGTTGCTGGATCGTCGCATCGGTGCATGCGATGCGGAGGCTGACCACAATATCTCGCCATCGCCCGCAACAAGGAGTCGATCTGATCGCCAGCCAGATCGGCCTGCGTTAGATCGACCTGGAAATAGACATAGACGTGCCGCACTTACTCGGGGAGCGCGTAGGGCAGGGGCTTGAGCGTGAGCGCCGCGCCGTCGGCGGCTTTCAGGTGCAGGGTCTGGGAATGTGTGCTTTCGACCTGGGCGACGACCAGTACATCGAAACCGCCGCCGGGTGCCGGCGCCGCATTGACCACGGTGCCGGTGGCCTGGCCTTCGATGTCGGCGCTGTATAACGCGTCTCCTGGTGCCGCTACTGCATCGACATGTGCCAGAAACATGCGGCGCTTGAGTTTGCCCAGATACTGGCTGCGTGCGACGATTTCCTGGCCGGGGTAGCAGCCTTTCTGAAAACTCACGCCGCCAATAACTTCGAGGTTGACCATTTGCGGCACGAACTGTTCCTGGGTCGCGCTGACGATCATCGGAATGCCGGCATTGAGCCGCAGCCAGTCCCACACTGGCGCGCCGACCGGGGTGGCAAAAGCGCACAGGCTTTGCCATACCTTGGCGGCATGCCCGGGCGCGACCGACAACACGAACTTGTCGTCGCCGACCCGAATCACCAAACCATCCTCAACTGTGACCGAACTCATGGCCGTCTCGGGAGTCGTGCCCAGTGCGGCATTGACCGCTGCAGCTGCCTGCTTGCCAGCAACCACCAGGCGCACAGTGTCATCGCTGGCGTCTCGCGCCTGTACTTTGGCCCGCATGATGAACATGGTCAGGCGCTTTTGTACGCTGGGAAGAATGTCGCCTGCCAGTTGCAGGCAGTAATCGTCGGCTTGCCGCCACATCAGAAAGTTGCCCAGCAGGCGTCCCTTGGGGTTGCAGTAGGCATTCCATTGCGCGCTGGCAGCACGCCGCGATCTTCGATCAGCGCGCCTTGGGATTGCAGAAATGTTTTCCAGGATTCGATCACGTTACTATTCCGGCAGGTTGAACCGTTGAAAGTGTACACGCGGATGCGCGAGATAGAGCTCAAGCCCTCACGTCTGTTGGGGCTGTTGTGGGCAGGGATGGCGCTGTTGGTGCTGCTTGCGATCGGGCTCGCGGCCCTGCCGGGCAGCGTGCAATGGGTGCTGGCTGCCGGGATGGCGGGGTTGTTTGCTTGGGGATGGCAGCAGGCATTGCGGCTGCCGCGCCTGCGAATCGCCGCTGATGGCGGGCTGCAAATGCTTGGCGAGGCGGACGCGTGGTGCGATATCGACGTACTGGGAGACAGTTTTGTGGCGACCGGTTTGATCGTGCTGCGTTATCGCCTGGAAGGACGGATACGTCCCAGCCTGACGCTGCTGCCCGACAGCGCCCCGGCCGACGATTTGCGCCGGCTCAGGGTGTCTCTGCGCTGGATACGCCGCACACGCTCGGACACATCGTCCCCGGACGCGGGTTGAGCACGGTATTGCCAGCAACTGGCAGGGTGTCGGGGTAGTCGCGGCTGAAATGCAGGCCTCGGCTTTCCTGTCGCAGCTGGGCAGAGCGAATGATGAGGTCGGCACTTTGCACCAGGTTACGCAGTTCGATCAGGTCGTTGCTGACGCGGAAGTTACGGTAAAACTCGTCTATTTCGGCGCGCAACAGGCGGATGCGGTGCGCCGCGCGTACCAGCCGCTTGTTGGTGCGAACGATGCCGACGTAGTCCCACATGAAACGGCGCAACTCATCCCAGTTATGTGAGATGACCACTTCCTCGTCGGCATCGGTGACGCGCGAGGCGTCCCATGCAGGCAGCTCCAGCGCGGGCGCAGGCGGCGTGCGCAGAATGTCCGCAGCTGCCGCGTGGCCGAATACCAGACATTCGAGCAGCGAGTTCGACGCCAGCCGGTTCGCGCCGTGCAGCCCGGTGAACGTGACTTCGCCGACGGCATGCAGGTTGCATAAATCGGTACGGGCGTCGATGTCGGTGACCACGCCACCGCAGGTGTAGTGTGCGGCAGGCACCACCGGGATCGGCTGCCGGGTGATGTCGATGCCGAGTTCGAGGCAGCGGCGGTAGATCGTCGGGAAATGCTCGCGCACGAATTCGGCCGGTTTGTGGCTGATGTCGAGATAAACGCAATCCAAGCCGCGTTTTTTCATTTCGAAATCGATCGCGCGGGCCACCACATCCCGCGGTGCAAGCTCGGCGCGTTCGTCATGCAGATGCATGAAGCGGCTTCCGTCGGGCAGCAGTAGATGGCCGCCTTCGCCACGCACTGCCTCGGTGATCAGGAAGGACTTGGCATGCGGGTGAAACAGGCAGGTGGGGTGAAACTGTACGAATTCGAGGTTGGCGACGCGGCAGCCGGCGCGCCAGGCCATGGCGATGCCGTCGCCCGTCGACGTGTCGGGATTGGTGGTGTAGAGGTAGACCTTGCCCGCGCCGCCTGTAGCCAGCACGGTGTGACCGGCGGCAAAGGTTTCGACTTCGCCGGTGCCTTTGTTGAGGGCATAGGCACCGTGAATCTGCCGGTCCGAGCCGCCTGCGCGCTTGCCGCTGATGAGGTCGATGGCGACGTGCTGCTCGAAGGTATCGATGTTGGGGTGCGCGCGCACTTTGTCGAGCAGGCTGGTCTGCACGGCATGGCCAGTGGCGTCGGTGGCGTGCACGACCCGGCGCTGCGAGTGGCCGCCTTCGCGCGCCAGATGCAAACCGCCCGGTGTGTTCGGGTCGGGGGTGAAGGCGACCCCGTTGGCGGTCAGCCAGGCGATCATCTCGCGCGCCTGGCTGGCTACCCGATAGGTCACGGCCTCGTCGCACAATCCGCCACCTGCGTTCAGGGTGTCGCGAACGTGTGCCTCGACTGAGTCGCCGGTGTTGACTGCCGCCGCGATGCCGCCCTGTGCCCAGTCGCTGGCGCCATCGGCCATCTGCCGCTTGGTGACGACAGCCACCCGGCGCTGATCGGCCAGCTTGAGAGCAGTGGTCAGCGCGGCAAGGCCGCTGCCGAGGATGAGGACGTCATATCTGTGCATGGTGTCGGGAGAGGATGGCAGGTTGATACCCGGCAAGAATAACCCGGTTCCGGATGAACTTTTTCAATATGGGTCGCTCACAGGTTTGGAATATGCGGTCACGTATACTTCTCACCACAATAAAAAAGCAGCTAGGGAGTTATGTCGGATCGCGAACTGGATCAAGTGTTGGTCGAACGTGCCCAGCAGGGCGACAAGCGTGCGTTCGAGCTATTGGTGATCAAGTATCACCGCAAGCTCGGCCGTTTGCTGTCGCGCATGGTGCGCGATTCGGCCGAAGTCGAAGACATCACGCAAGAAGCCTTCATCAAGGCTTACCGTGCGTTGCCTGGATTTCGGGGTGAAAGTGCGTTTTACACCTGGCTGTATCGCATTGGTGTCAATACCGCGAAAAATTATCTGGTGGCGCGCAAGAAGCAGCCGGTGTCGTCGGATGTGCAGGCAGAGGATGCAGAAAATTATGAGGAAGGTGATTTGCTGCGTGAAATTGCCACGCCGGAAACGGAACTTCAGTCCAAACAAATCGCCCAAGCAGTGAATGAGGCAGTTGAGGCTTTGCCCGAGGAATTGCGGACAGCCATCACGTTGCGCGAAATCGAAGGCATGAGCTACGAGGACATCGCGCAAATGATGGATTGTCCGATCGGTACGGTTCGTTCACGGATTTTCCGCGCACGCGAGGCGATAGCAACCAGGATTCGCCCGATGTTGGGCACCAGTCAGGATAAAAGGTGGTAACCATGTCAGCCCTTCGTAAACCCAGTGTCTTGTCTCAGACAGCCTTTTCGCAGCCAGATGAAAGCCGGCAAATATTGTCCGCTGCCCTGGATGGCGCAGCGACTTCTGCCGAAACCGAGGCGTGCATCGCAGCCTTGAAACGCGATGAATCGTTGCGACAAGACTGGTCCGAATACCATCTGATCGGCGATCTGATGCGCGGCACGGCGCCGGGTTCCGCTGATTTCATGGCTCGTTTCTCCGCACAACTGGTGACCGAGCCGACCGTGCTCGCGCCGCGCCGTAGCATGTGGCCGCAACGTGTTGCGGCTGCTTCGTTCGCATCGCTTGCCGTGTGGGGCATGGTCACGCTCAGCGGCATGCAGCAGGATTCGCCGGCCAGTCTGCCTATGGCGGTGGCGCCAGCCCTTCAGCAGCTTGCTCAGGCAACCGTTCCGGTTCGTGATGAGGCTCGCCTGGCACCCTATCTGGTTGCGCATCAGGAGTTTGCCCCGATGGCGGTAGCCTCGCCTTATCAGCGTACGGTTGCGCTTGCAGAGGAGCCTCGTTGATGCGGGCGAAGGTCTGGGCACAACGTACCGACTGGTTCGCTGTGCTCACTGGTAGTTTGGTGTTGTCTGTTTTGATTCTGGTGTCGCCGGCCTATGCAGACAATGCACTGGATTGGCTTAAGCGCGCCGAAACGGCAGCCAGGCAACAGAACTACAGCGGCATATATGTCTATCATCATGGCGAACACATAGAAGTATTGCGTGTTTTGCATCGCGTCGACCCAAAGGGCGAGCAGGAAAAAATAGAAGTACTGGACGGAACACCGCGCCAGTTTTTGCGTATCAACAATGATGTTTACTGTCATCTTCCGGGTGGCAAACAGGTCCGGCTGGAACGCAATGCGCCACGGCGCTTTTTCCCCGCGTTGCTGCCGGCAAACCCGGCTATGCTGCTGGATTTTTACCACGCCAAACTGGGCGGCATCGAACGCGTGGCGGGTCGCCCGTGCCAAGTCCTGTTGCTGGAACCCCGTGACGGCTATCGCTACGCCTACAACCTATGGCTCGACAGGGCGACTGGACTGCCTCTCAAGTCACGCATCGTCAACGACAGCGGCAACGTCGTGTCGATGTTCGCCTTTTCCGAAGTGCAAATCGGCAAGGCACCGGATACCCGCTATTTTTTCAATGATCTGACAGGAAAAAGTATTTTGAAGGCCAGTCTGGACCAGCCCGCAACAGTACCCTGGAATGTCACGCCGCCGCCGGGCTTTGCCCGTGTACAGGCGGCAGTGAGAGCGTTGCCTGGCAAGCAGATGCCGGTGACACATCTGGTCTACTCCGATGGTTTGAGCGTGTTGTCGATGTTCCTCGAACCGATCAATCCCAAAATGCCGAAAATGCAGGGACTGGCAGCCGAGGGTGCCATTGGCGTCTATGCGCGCGAGGTGGATGGCTATTCCGTGACTACCCTGGGCGAAGTTCCCAATGCTGCGCTGATTGAAACGGGTGACTCGGTGGAGAAGCAGTGAGCCAGGCAGTGCGCAATTCAGATTCTGAGCCGATCATGCTTGAACAAACTGTCGAGGTCATCAAGACCGCTTCGGACGGGGTTTGGGTTCAGGCGGTCGAGCCTTCTGGTTGTGGAACATGCGCAGGCCAGGGTTGTTCATCGCGGCGGATTGCCGAATTGTTTCAGCGCAAGCCGCGCTTGTTTCGCGTCGATTGTGATTTGGCACTGGCGCCGGGTGACCGGGTGATTGTTGGCATTGCAAATGGCAGTGTGTTGAACAGTGCATTGCGTGCCTATGGCCAGCCTCTGGCCTTGATGCTGGGAGGCGCATTGCTCTCCCGGGTTTTTGGGGCGGGCGACGGCCCCGCCTTGATTGGTGTGCTGCTGGGTGGTACTGCCGCCTGGCTGCTGGCACGCAACACGCAGAGTGCGCGCCCTGTGGTGTTGCGACGTGAAGAGATGATTCGTTTGATGAAAGGATAGCGAGTATGCGAATGGTTTTGACGACGATGGCGATGGTGGGATCACTGGTTTGGTCCACTTGGGCAACAGCGGTGATGGATGTAGCTGATCTGGTCGAATCGCAGGGTCCGGCGGTGGTCAATATCAGCACCACGACGCTCGCCAAACGCGGACCCAATGGCATGCCAGACGACGAAAATATCCCTGAATTTTTTCGGCGTTTTTTCCCGGGTATGCCAGGTATGCCCGGAATTCCAGGCGGGGCAATGCCCGGAACACCCAGCCACGGGACAGGCTCCGGATTTATCGTCGGCAGCGATGGCACCATCCTGACCAATGCTCACGTGGTCAACGGCGCTGACGAAGTTGTGGTCAAACTGATCGACAAGCGCAAGTTCACCGCCAAGGTGATCGGCACCGACGCGCGCACCGACGTGGCAGTACTGAAAATCACCGCCAGAAATCTGCCCAGTGTCAAACTGGGCAACCCGGATGCCTTGCGTGTGGGTGAGGCAGTCGCGGCGATTGGCTCGCCTTTCGGATTCGAAAACTCGGTTACCTCCGGCATCGTTTCAGCAAAAGGCCGCTCATTGCCTTCTGAAAGTTACGTGCCTTATATCCAGACCGACGTGGCAATCAATCCCGGTAATTCGGGAGGCCCGCTGTTCAACATGAAAGGAGAAGTGGTCGGCATCAACTCTCAAATTTATAGTCGCAGCGGGGGATATCAGGGAGTCTCGTTTGCCATTCCCATCGACGTTGCGATGGAAGTGGTGGAACAACTGAAATCAGGTGGAAAAGTATCGCGTGGTTGGCTGGGCGTGGTGATTCAGGAAGTCAGCAGCGATCTTGCCGAGTCGTTTGGGCTGGATCGCGCACGCGGTGCTTTGATTGCACAGGTGCAGCCCGATAGCCCAGCGGCCAAAGCCGGTTTGCAAGCTGCCGACGTGATCCTGAAGTTCAACGGCAAGCCGGTTGAAAATTCGGGGGATCTGCCGCGCATGGTGGGGACGGTCAAACCCGGCAGCACGATTCCCCTTGAAATCTGGCGCAAAGGCAAAGCCCAGACGGTTCGCGTCGTTTTGACCGAACTGCCCGTCGAGGAGCAGGTGGCAGGCAGATCGGGCAAGGCGTTCGTCCGCGGCGGCTTGGCCCTCTCCGACCTCACGGTCGAGCAAAGGCGTGAACTCAAAATAGACTATGGCCTGCTGGTCGAGGATGTGACGGGCGATGCCCTGCGTGCAGGCCTGCGCAGTGGCGATGTCATCCTGGCCTTGAACAACCGAAAGCTTCCTACGGTTGACACTTACCGGAAAGTCATCGCAACGATGCCTGTCGGAACAATCGTCGCCATCCTGGTACGGCGTGGCGAAGGCTCGTTGTACATTCCCCTGAAAATATCTGCAGATTGAGGCATGTCTGAGCGGCACCTTACACTGTATACGCGAGCGGGATGCCCGCTCTGCGAGGACATGGCAGAGCAGGTGCGTGCGCAGGCGTGCACGGGTCGCCTGATCGAGATCGATGTGGATCGGGATCAGGTGCTCAAAGCCCGATTTGGCTGGGATGTGCCGTTGCTGTTCGACGGCAACACCGAGATTTGCCGGCATGAGTTTGACGCGGCTGCATTCGGGGCCTGGCTGGCTCGCGCTTGAGTCCTGTTCTTTTTTCCCTTGAGCGAAAGACCTCGTTGCGCAGGGCGCCGGGCAAGAAGGTCGGTCCAGCTACTCCAGAAGAATATTAGCGGATAATGTTATAACTCATTGTCATAAAAGGATTTTCTGCCAACGTTGTGCGTATTGTCCGGACGCTTCAGGTCATAATTACGAATAATTCCTGCGAATAACAGGACCTGGCAATCCAACCGGAAAGAGCGAGGATGATGAAACTGACCACGACGACACTGTGCGTATCCGTCCTAATGAGTTTGGCGTTGCCTGTTCAGGCTGCGGGTGACCCGGTAGCGGGGAAAACCAAAACGTCTATGTGTGCCGGCTGTCATGGCATTCCGGGCTGGCGCACGGCTTATCCAAGCGTGTACAGCGTGCCCAAACTGGGCGGGCAACATGCCGACTATCTGGTTGCTGCGCTCAAGGGCTATCAATCGGGGGAGCGCAGCCATCCGACCATGGACGCCATCGTAGGCAGCTTGAGCGAGCAAGATATCGAAGACCTGGCTGCGTATTACGCTTCGTCGTATAGCGGCCCGGCCAAATAATCTGTGGAGACGCTCATGAAAAAAACGCTCTTTATCTCCGCTGTCTCCGCGCTGATTGTTTCATTACCCGCAGTCGCCGCCGGCAATGCCGAAGCGGGGAAGGCCAAATCCGGGACCTGCATGGCATGTCATGGCCCTGATGGCGTAAGTTCGGTGTCGTCATTTCCCAAATTGGCGGGACAAAACCGGGATTATCTGTATCACTCGCTCAAGGCTTACCAGTCCGGTAAGCGAAAGAATCCCATCATGGCAGGCCAGGTACAGACACTGACCGATGCCGACATGCAGGATCTGTCGCTTTATTACTCCAGGCAAAAAGGTCTGTATCTGAAATATTGAGCCTGCAGGCTCAAACAAAAAACAGTGGCCTTATCGGCAAGCGGGGCAGCTGTCCTTCCACCCACATGCTGCGCAACTCAAACCGCATGGGTGATGGCATAGAGACGAGGCGCAGTTGCTTGAGCAGGCACAGGGCCACGCTCAGGTAGTCAGGTAGTCGAGCGTTTCAAGCGGGTGGTGGATTTGCGCATGCGCGCCCCAGGTATGAGGCTGGTCGGTGGCGTCGAGATATCCCCAGGCGGCGACCAGTGCGGGCATGGCTGCAGCGTTGGCGGCCTGGATGTCGCGTTCGGCGTCCCCCAAATACAGGCATTGCTCAGGTGCCGCGCCACACAACTCGGCGGCGGCCCGCATCGGTGCGGGATGCGGTTTGGGTTGCGGGCAGGTGTCGCCGGAGACGATGCAGTCGGCACGCTCGGCCAGGTCGAGGATGGACATCAGCGGTTCGGTAAAGCGCGCAGGCTTGTTGGTCACCACACCCCATTTCAATTGGCGCGCTTCGAGTTCGGCCAGCAGTTCGAAGATGCCGTCGAACGGCCGCGAGTGGCGGCAGATATTGTCGGCATACAGTTGCAGGAACTCCTCGCGCATCAACGCAAATTTCGTGTCCTCAGGGTGCAGGTCGAACCCTAACCCGAGCAGTCCGCGCGCGCCGTGCGATGCTTGTGGGCGGATGACCTCGTCGGCCAGCGGCGGCAGGCCGTGACGCGCGCGTTGCAGGTTGAGCGCGTAGCCGAGATCGGGCGCGGTATCGACCAGGGTGCCGTCAAGGTCGAACAGGACGACACGAATGCCGGAAAACGGCCGGGCTTTGATTTCCATGCTTATTCTCCGCGCTGTGTCGCCAACAGGTAGTTGACGTCGGTGTCCTCTCCCAGCCTGTAGATTTTGGTCAGCGGGTTATAGGTCATCCCGATCAGTTCCCGCGTATCGAGTTCGGTATCGCGCGCCATGCGGGCGAGTTCGGCCGGCTGGATGAACTTGGCGTAGTCGTGCGTGCCGCGCGGCAGCATTTTAAGGATGTACTCGGCTCCGACAATGGCAAACAGGTAGCTTTTGGCATTACGGTTCAGCGTAGAAAAAAACACCCAGCCGCCGGGTTTCACCAGGCGCGAACAGGCGGTTACGATCGAGGCGGGGTCGGGTACGTGTTCCAGCATTTCCATGCAGGTGACCACATCGAATTCGTCGGCGTGCTGCGCGGCGTAGTCTTCGGCCGACACCATTTGGTATTCAACGTCGAGTCCCGATTCGTACAAGTGCAGCTTGGCAACCTTGAGCGCCTTTTCCGACAGGTCGATTCCGCTTACCCTGGCACCCGCTGCCGCCATCGCCTCGGCCAGAATGCCGCCGCCGCAGCCGACATCGAGTACTTTTTTACCTGCCAGCCCCACTTTCTGGTCGATCCATTTCAGGCGCAACGGGTTGATTTCGTGCAGCGGCTTGAACTCGGAATTCGGATCCCACCAGCGGTGGGCGAGTTCGGAAAATTTGGCGATTTCAGCGGCGTCGACGTTGCTCATGTGCGTGTCCTATGCAGTTATTTTGGTGTGCCAGTAAGCGGCGCGGGCAATCAGGTCGTCTTTATCCAGCCCGGCCAGACTATGGTTGTTGACGATGTGCTTGCCATCGACCCAGACGTGTCTCACGGCTTCGCGCCCGGCGACATAGACCAGATGCGAAATGGGGTCGAACACTGGTTGGCTCGAAACGGCGGTGAGGTCGACCGCGACCATATCGGCGCGTTTACCGGGGGCGATACTGCCGATCTGGCTATCAAGATTGAGCGCGTGCGCTCCGCCAAGTGTGGCGGCCCTGAGCGCGGCGGCTGCGGGCAGGGCCGCTGCATCGCCGCTGACGCCCTTGGCCAGCAAGGCCGCCAGCCGCATTTCGGCGAACAGGTCGAGCCGGTTGTTGCTGGCAGCGCCGTCGCTGCCGAAGCCAAAATTGACCCCGGCGGCGGCGAGTTGATTGACAGGTGCAATGCCGGAAGCCAACTTGAGATTGGAGCTCGGGCAATGGGCCACGTGGCAACCGTGTGTGGCCAGAAACTCGATTTCAGCGTCGTTCAGATGGACGGCATGGACGCCGATAAAATTGGGCCCGAGCAAACCCAGCCGCGCCAGCCGTTCCAGCGGGCGCACGCCGTGTTGCTTCAGACTGGCAGTGACTTCGTCGGCGGTTTCATGAATGTGGGTGTGAATAGGCAGACCTAGTTGCTCGGACAGGGTGCTGATGCGACTGAAGGTGGCATCCGAAATGGTGTAGGGCGCGTGCGGAGCAAAGGCAAAATTGAGCAGAGGCTCATCGCCAAGCTTATCTCGCATCGCCAGCCCTTTGGCCAGATAATCGTCCGCATCCGTTGCATAGGCGCTGGGAAACTCAAGCACGATCATGCCCAGCGTGGCGCGCATTCCGGCTTGAACGTATGCCTCGCCCGCCGCTGCCGGGAAGAAATACATGTCATTCACGGTGGTGACGCCTCCCGACAGCATTTCGGCCGCGGCGAGGAGGGTGCCGTCGCGCACGAAGGCTTCGGACAGGTGCTTTTTCTCGGCGGGCCAGATGTGCTGCTGCAACCAGGTCATCAGCGGCTGGTCGTCGGCAAAACCTCGCAGCAGCGACATCGCGGCATGGCAATGCAGATTGACCAGGCCGGGAATCAGTACCTGGCCGGGCAGGGCAAGGGTTTGCGCGGCGTCGTAGCGGGCCTGGGCGACCTCGGCTGGCTGCAGGTCGAAAATCCGGCCATCACGTACGACTACGGCGTAGTCGGTCAGCGCGCCACCAGGCTCGACGGGTACAAGCCATTGCGGCAGGAGAAGAAGATCAGCGGGGGCTTTCATGGTGGCCTGCATTCTCACTGTTTGACCGGCGAATGGCAAAGCGCAGGCGAGGTGCGGCAATTTGCCACGCTTAGTGAATTCATTTATTGCATTAACCTCTCTCGAGCAATTGGCCTTGTGGCCATAAACAAAAAATGCGCGGAGTGATGGATGAAAAAAATTATGCGGCAGGCTTTATGTGCGGCGCTGCTGATTGCGCCTTGCCTGGTTTATGCCCAACACCATGAAAAGAGCAAGGCGCAAGCTGCGGCTCAATCCAAACCCAAAGCCGTTAAACCAGCTATTGCCGTAGGCGTTGCATCCGATTCCCGTGGCCGGCTGTGGCTGGCCCGGGTGGAGAACCAGCATCTTCTGGTCAATTATTCGGACGACAACGGGGCGCATTTTTCAGTACCTGTTCGCGTGACCGCTACGCCCGAGGCCATCGCAGCCGATGGAGAAAATCGCCCGAAGATTGTACTTGGCGCCGATGGCTCGGTGATGTTGAGCTGGACGCAGGCCTTGCCACAAAACTATGCCGGCAATATCCGCTTCGCGCGTTCGAACGACGGCGGCAAGTCCTTTAGCGAGCCGATCACGCTGAACGACGATGGCCGAATCACCAGCCATCGCTTCGACGCGCTGATGACGGACGGCAAGGGGCGGGTAACGGTGGCCTGGCTCGATGCTCGCGACCGCGATGCGGCCAAAGCCAAGGGCGGCGCCTATGCCGGGATTTCTGTCTACACCGCGCAATCGCAGGATAACGGCGTGCACTTCAGCGCCAATCGGCGTCTGGCGGAGCACACCTGCGAATGCTGTCGGGTCGCGGCCGTTTGGTCGGACGAAGGCCCGGTTGTTTTCTGGCGCAACCTGTACGGTACCAATTCCCGCGATTTTGCTTATGCCAAGCTGGATGACGGCATCGTTCACCGGGCAAGTGACGACGACTGGCAAATCGATGCCTGTCCGCACCATGGCGGGGATATTGCGGCCGATGGCCAGGGTGCGCTGCACCTGGCCTGGTTTACCAACGGCAAGACCCGGCAGGGCTTGTTTTACAAACGTGTCGCGGAGGCGAAGGAGTCGACCCCGATGGCGTTTGGCAATGCTGCTGCGCAAGCCGGGCATCCGGGCATCGCTGCAGCGGGCGATCGGGTAATGCTCACCTGGCGCGAGTTCAATGGCAGCGCCTATGTGGCGTACGCGCAGCGTTCGGATGACAGCGGCGCAACGTGGAGTCCGCCGATTCAGCTGGCCGAGGCGGCGGGCATCGCCGATTATCCGCTGCCGCTATTCAGAGGCACCCGGGCGTGGGTAGTATGGAATGCCGCTGTGGAAGGGCTGCGCGTGCTGCCGGTCGAATTCGGGAGCGGCAAATGAAACACGCATTCGTTGGCTTTGCGTGGCTTCTCGTCGCATGGGGGGCGCCTGCTTGCGCGGCAGAACCGCAATCCTTCACCGCAAACAGTCTTGCCGCCATCCAGGCGAAATATGCCGGGCAACCCTTCATTCTCAGCATGTGGTCAGTTAATTGGTGCGGCCATTGCATCACCGAACTGACCATGCTCGGCAAGGCTGCAAAAACCCACAAGCAGTTGCCATTGGTGCTGGTTGCAACCGACACGCTGGAATTCTCGGCAGCGATCCAGCAAACCCAGAAACGCCTTGGGCTGGCCAGGGTGGACAGCTGGGTGTTCGACGACGACATCCCGGAACGGCTGCGCCATGCGGTTGATCCGGCCTGGCACGGTGAATTGCCGCGCACGTATTTGTATGACGCAAAGCATCGGCGTGAGCCGGTGATGGGGGTGCTCAGTGAGCAAAAACTGCAGGCGTGGTTGAAGCAGCATCAGTAGGCGAGTTGTCCTCATCAAAACCAGGGATCAATATGAAAAACCTCATGCAGCCTATCGCGCTTGCCGTATCCAGCCTTTTTTCCCTGCATGGTTTCGCAGCCGAGCGTGCGATGGAAGCGCAACTGGATGAAATCGTCGTGTCTGGCTCACGTGCCGCCACCAAGCTGTCGGAAACGCCGGTAGCGATTGGCGTCGTCAAGCGCGCAGTCCTGGAATGCGACAAACCCAAAACCATGGGCGAAGTGATCAACCGCGTCCCCGGGGTGTATTGGAACGACCTCGGCAACGAGCAGCACAGCATGAGCATTCGCCAGCCGATCAGCACCAATTCGGTTTACCAGTATCTGGAGGACGGCATTCCGATCCGGCCGCTTGGCGTGTTCAACCACAACGCCCTGAACGAAATCAACGTGTCTGGCGTGAACAGCGTGGAGGTGGTGAAAGGGCCGTCGTCGTCCTTGTACGGCAGCAATGCAGTGGGCGGGGCGGTGAATTTCCTGACTGCCAGCGCGTCGCGCACGCCTTACGCCATGATCGGCGTGCGGCATGACAGTACGGCTGCGTTCACCCGTTACGATCTCGGCGCCAGCAATACCTGGGGCGATTTCGGTGCCCGTTTTTCGTATTATGGCTCGCGCCGGGACAGCAACAACTGGCAGGAATACAGCGGCGGGAGCAAGGATTCCATCACGCTGCGCGGCGACTACGCGCTCTCCACGTCGTCGCAGCTGCGCGCCACCCTGGTTCATACCGATCTGGATAGCGAAACCTCGGGCAGCCTGTTCGAGAATGACTATCAAACGAATCCCGGCAAGAGCATCAACACCTTCACCTATCGCAAGGACAAGACCACCCGCGCCAATGTGGCGTGGGAAGGCGAAACCTTTACAGACGGCATCACCACCGTGACGTTGTTTGCGCGTGAAAACGATCATGGCCAGTTGCCGAATTACACCATTCGCACTTGCTCGCCGAATACGCCGACCTGCCGCAGGGGAACGATCAACAACAACCATGTCGAATCGGTCGGACTCGATGCCAAGCACCAGCAGGAATTCAGCTGGCTGGCCTCGCGCGTGGTGGCCGGCCTTTATCTGGATAAAAGCAAGAATCCTTATGTGAGCGATAACCTCGACATCGTGCGTGATCCGGTCACAGGCAAATATCTCAGCTACACGCTGTCCCCCACCTTGCTGGACGGCAAGCGTGACTACGCCGTGGATATCGACAACACGGCGGTATTTGCACAATGGGAGTTTTCTCCGCTGCGCGACGTGCGGGCGGTGGTCGGCGGGCGGTCGGATTCGATTCAGTATGATTTTGTGAACCATCTGGCACCGGGCGGCAGCCCGGATTTTGGCGCGCCGAATGAGAGCCGCAAGTTTTCGCGCTTCAGTCCGAAAGTCGGCGCGACTTATGCGCTGAGCAATGCGGCCAGCCTGTACGCCAACTACAGCGAAGGCTTTACGCCGCCGGACGTGAGCCAGCTGTACGGGAAATCGAGCGTTCCGGATTTGCGGCCTGCGGTCTACAGCAACTATGAGCTGGGCCTGCGGATGGCGTTTCTCAACGGCGCCCTCAAGCTCGACTCTGCGGTGTACCGCCTGGATGGAAAGGACACGATCGTCAGCTACGCCATGGCACCGGGCAACAGCGAGAACCGCAATGCCGGACGCACGCGCAGCCAGGGCATCGAGTTGGGCCTGAGTTACGACGCAGGCATGCTGGACATGCGGCTCGGGACAACACTTGCCAGCCATCGCTTTTTGCAATACCAGGCGTCCTCCACGCTGGATTACAGCGGCAAGGACATGCCGCAGGCGCCCAGCGATATCACCACGGCAGAAATCGGCTACAAACCGGTTCAGGACGTGCGCGTTGCGCTGGAGTGGGTTCATCTCGGCGAATACTGGATGAACAATGCCAATACGGTGCGTTACCCCGGCCACAGCCTGTTCAACCTGCGCGGCAACTACAAGTTTGCCAAAGGCTGGGAGACCTGGCTGCAGGTGCGCAATCTGGCGGACGCGCATTATTCGGATAATGCCTCCAGTGCCTACTCCGGGTTAGGCGCGTATACGCCAAACACGCAAAACACCTACACCCCGGGCGCGCCGCGCAGCGTCATGCTGGGTGTGTCCTACGCCTTTGGCGCCAACTGACGTTCAAATGAACTTGCAGCAAGCGGGGTGGAATCGGCTGGTTGGCCTGACATTTGTGTTGGGGGTGCATGGCATCGTGCTGTACGCCCTGTGGAGCGCACGGCTGGTTCCCGCTCCAGAAGAGGCGGCAACGCTGTTTGTGAGTTTCATTGCGCCGCCCCAGCCTGCGGCCCAAGTGCAACCGCCACCCCGGCAACAGCAGCCGCCCAGGCCTGTGAAGCAGGAAAAACCCCGTCCACCCGCGCCGCATCGGCATCTGGTCGTAGGGGCAATGGTTGCACCGGCTGGTTTTGTCATGCCGTTGCCGCCAGCCGTACCCGTCATCGAAGCGCCGCCAGCACCGCTAGCCGCACCTGTACCATCCCCAGCCAAGTCGACGGGCCCCGTTGCCTTGCAGGGCGAACTGGCTTTGGGTTGCCCGACGCGCACGCCGCCCAAGTACCCAGCACTCGCCAGACGGGCAGGCGAGTCGGGAGACGTGGTGTTACGGGTCGAGCTCGATACGGACGGCCGGGTCGGCGCGGCTCATATCGCCACCAGCAGTGGGTTCAGGCGGCTCGATGAAGCCGCCCTGAACGCAGTCAAGACCTGGCGCTGTGATCCGCCGCTGCGCGATGGTCAGGCCGTGCGCGCAATTGCATTGCAACCGTTTAAATTCAACCTCGAATAAAAGGCATTCTATGGAACACAGTCTGGGCTTTTCCCACTTTCTGTCGCAGACCGATGCGCTCGGGCGCGTCGTGCTCGCCATGCTGCTGGCGATGTCGGTGGCGAGCTGGTATCTGATTGCCAGCAAGTCGTTCGCCAATGTCCTTGCCGGGCGGCGCGCCGAGGCTTTTCTCAAGCAGTTCTGGGCAGCGGACTCGTTACAGCAGGTGCGGTCTGCGCTGCATCAACGGCCGGCCGACAGCGCCTTTGCCGAACTGGCGCGGGACGCGCTGGATGCGGCGGGTGACGCCGAAAAGCACGGCATGCAGAAACTGGCGGCAGCCGGCGGGCTGGGCGAATTTCTCACCCGCCTGCTGCGCAACGGCATCGACCAGGAAGCCACGCGGGTCGAGCATGGTCTGACCGTCCTCGCATCGGCCGGCTCGGCCGCGCCCTATATCGGTCTGTTTGGCACGGTGTGGGGGATTTATCACGCGCTGGTCAATATCGGCCTGTCGGGGCAGGGTACGCTGGACAAGGTATCCGGCCCGGTCGGAGAGGCGCTGATCATGACCGCGCTGGGGCTGGCCGTGGCGATTCCTGCCGTTCTCGCCTACAACAGCTTCAATCGACGCAACCGCTTGTGGCTGGCCAGGCTGGACGCATACGCGCACGATCTGTATGCCGTCATTACCGTCGGCGAAAAAGCCAACAGTTCGGCGGGCGAGCGCACGCAGCACGCCGCGAGAAAGAACTGAATCATGGCGATGGGAAGCTTCGATCCGCGTCGCCATCAAGTGCCGATGGCCGAAATCAATGTGGTGCCGCTGGTGGATGTGATGCTGGTGCTGCTGGTGATTTTCATCATTACCGCGCCCTTGCTCACGCATTCGGTCAAGATCGATTTGCCCAAGGCCAGCAGCGCGGCCACTGTCACCCAACCCGAGCACATCGAATTGGGTATTCGTGAAGCGGGTGCACTCTACTGGAACGGTGCGCCGGTGACGCAGGCAGAACTCGCTGCGCGCTTCGCTGTCGAGGCAAAAAAACAGCCGCAACCCGAGCTGCATATTCGCGCTGATCGCCATGTGCAGTATGAAAAGGTCGCGCAGGTGATGTCGGCTGCGGCGAAATCGGGGTTGGTCCGCATCGGCTTTGTGACAGACCCGTCGCGCTAGCCTATGGCCTACCCATCCGGGTAGGTAGGCCATGCTAAAATCACGGGCTTTTAGACCAATAAAAAGCCGGTTATGGAACAGTTTGCCAAGGAAACCCTCCCGGTCAGTCTCGAAGACGAGATGAGACGCTCCTACCTCGATTACGCGATGAGCGTGATCGTGGGGCGCGCGCTGCCGGATGTGCGCGATGGACTGAAGCCTGTGCACCGTCGCGTACTGTTCGCGATGAACGAGCTCTCCAACGACTGGAACAAGGCTTACAAAAAATCCGCCCGCGTGGTCGGCGACGTGATCGGTAAATACCACCCGCACGGCGACACCGCGGTGTACGACACCATGGTGCGGATGGCGCAGGATTTCTCGCTGCGCTACATGCTGATCGATGGCCAGGGCAACTTCGGCTCGGTCGACGGCGACAACGCGGCGGCAATGCGTTACACCGAAGTTCGGATGGCGAAAATCGCGCACGAGCTGCTGGCCGACCTGGACAAGGAGACGGTCGATTTCGGCCCCAACTACGACGGCTCCGAGTTCGAGCCGCTGGTGCTACCCGCCAAGATTCCCAATCTGCTGATCAACGGCTCGTCCGGCATTGCGGTAGGCATGGCGACCAATATCCCGCCGCACAACCTCACCGATATCTGCGACGCGCTGTTTGCGCTGCTGGACGATCCCGAGATCGACATCGAGGCGCTGATCAGCATCGTCAAGGCGCCTGACTTCCCCACCGCCGGCATCATTTATGGCCTGTCCGGCGTGCGCGACGGCTACCGCACCGGCCGCGGCCGCGTGGTGATGCGCGCCACCTGCCACTTCGAGGATGTGGGCAGGGAGGGTGGCAAGCAGGCGATCATCATCGACGAGCTGCCGTACCAGGTGAACAAGGCCAACCTGCTGATCAAGATCGGCGAGCTGGTGCGCGAGAAGCAGATCGACGGCATTTCCGATCTGCGCGACGAGTCCGACAAGTCGGGCATGCGCGTCTACATTGAGCTGAAGCGCGGCGAAAACGCCGACGTGGTGCTGAACAATCTGTACAAGCAGACGCAGATGCAGGACACCTTCGGCATGAACATGGTGGCGCTGATCGACGGCCAGCCGCGTTTGCTCAACCTGCGCGAAATTCTCGACGCCTTCCTGCGCCACCGGCGCGAAGTCGTCACCCGCCGCACCGTGTTCGAGCTCAAGAAGGCGCGCGAACGCGGTCATATCCTGGAAGGCCTGGCGGTGGCACTGGCCAACGTCGACGATATCGTCGAACTGATCAAGTCGTCTGAAACCCCGCTGATCGCAAAAGCGCGCCTGCTGGAAAAGGCGTGGAAGTCGGCGATGGTCGAGGAAATGCTAGCACGCATTGATCCCGAATACTCGCGCCCGCTGAACATGGGGCCGGAATTCGGCCTGCATGCCGACGGCTATCACCTGTCCGAGATCCAGGCGCAGCGCATTCTCGAGATGCAACTGCAGCGCCTGACCAATCTGGAATCCGACAAGATCATTGGCGAATACAAGGAGATCATGCTGAAAATTGCCGATCTGCTCGACATTCTGGCCACGCCGGCGCGCATCACCCTGATCATTCGCGACGAGCTGAAACAGATTCAGGACCAGTTCGGCGATGGCCGCCGCTCGGTGATTGTCGAGAACGCGCAGGACATGTCGATGGAGGATCTGATCAAGCCCGAAGAGATGGTCGTGACCCTGTCGCATGGCGGTTACATGAAGTCGCAGCCGATGGACGACTACCGCGCGCAGAAGCGCGGTGGCCGTGGCAAGCAGGCAGCGGGTACCAAGGACGAAGACTTCATCGAGAAGATGTTCGTCGCCAACACCCACGATTTCATCCTCTGCTTCTCCAACCGCGGGCGCATGTACTGGCTTAAGGTCTACAACGTCCCGGCGGGGGGACGTGCCGCGCGCGGCAAGCCCATCGTCAACCTGCTGCCGCTGGAAGACGGCGAGAAGATCAACGCGCTGCTGCCGGTTAAATCCTTCGACGACGAGCATTACGTGTTCATGGCGACCAGCAATGGCATCGTCAAGAAAACGCCCTTGTCGGACTTCTCGCGTCCACGTACCGCAGGCATCATCGCGGTAGGGCTGGACGAGGGTGATTTCCTGATTGGCGCGTCGATCACCGACGGCCGCCACGACGTGATGCTGTTCTCCGACGGCGGCAAGGCCGTGCGCTTCGACGAAAACGACGTGCGCCCGATGGGCCGCACCGCACGTGGCGTCATTGGCATGAAACTCGCCAAGGACAAGAAGCTGATTTCGCTCTTGGTGGCCGAAGACGAAAACGACTTTGTGCTGACCGCGACCGAAAATGGTTTCGGCAAACGCACCTCGATCACCGAATACACGCGTCATGCCCGCGCCACGCAAGGCATGATCGCAATCCAGACCAGCGAGCGCAACGGCCGCGTGGTCGCCGCCACGCTGGTGAAACCGGATGACGAAATCATGCTGATCACCACCGGCGGCGTGCTGATCCGCACCCGCGTCAAGGAAATCCGCGCGATGAGCCGCGCGACCCAGGGCGTCACGCTGATCAATCTGGACAAGGGCGAGACGCTGATTGGCCTGGAAAAAGTGGCTGAAACCGACAACGAAGAGGAGATACAGGTATGACCATTTATAACTTCAGCGCCGGCCCCGCCGTGCTGCCCAAAACCGTGCTGGAACAGGTGCAGGCCGAGTTGGTCGATTGGCATGGATCCGGCATGTCAGTGATGGAAATGAGCCATCGCGGCAAGGAATTCATGGGTATCGCCGCCGAGGCGGAAGCCGACTTGCGCGACGTGATGGGCATTCCGGCCAATTACAAGGTGCTGTTCCTGCAGGGCGGGGCGTCGAGCCAGTTCGCGATGGTGCCGATGAACCTGCTGCGCGGAAAAACCAGCGCCGATTACCTGAACACCGGCGAGTGGTCCAAAAAGGCCATAAAAGAAGCCAAGCGATATGGCGCGGTAAACGTGGTGGCGACGAGCGAAGACAAGAACTTCAGCTACGCGCCGACGCAGGAGCAGTGGAAACTCGACCCCAACGCCGCCTATGTTCATTACACGCCCAACGAAACCATCGGTGGGGTGGAGCTATTCTGGACGCCGGAAACCAAGGGCATACCGCTGGTGGCCGACATGTCGTCGACCATCCTGTCGCGCCCAATCGACGTGTCGAAATTCGGCCTGATCTATGCCGGTGCGCAAAAGAACATCGGCCCAGCGGGTTTGACCATCGTCATCGTGCGCGACGACCTGATTGGCGAAACGCTCAAGGGCACGCCGACCATGTTCGACTACAAGATTCACGCCGACAACGAGTCGATGTACAACACGCCGGCCACGTTCGCCATGTATACCGCCGGTCTCGTGTTCAAGTGGCTGAAGGCGAACGGCGGCCTCGTAGCGATGGAAAAGACCAATCGCGAGAAAGCCGGATTGCTGTACAGCAAGATCGACGCTTCCGGTTTCTACAATTCGCCGGTAGCGATCGACAACCGTTCGTTGATGAACGTGCCGTTCACTCTGGCCGACCCGGCGCTCGACGAAGCCTTCCTCAAAGGCGCGAAAGCGCGCAATCTGCTGCAGCTGAAAGGCCACCGCTCGGTCGGCGGCATGCGCGCGTCGATCTACAATGCCATGCCGCTGGCAGGCGTGCAGGCGCTGGTCGACTACATGCTTGAATTTGAAGCCAGCCGGGGCTGAATCGTCATGGCTCAAGCGCGCAAGATCCTGACCCTCAACGCCATTTCGGCCAAAGGACTGGCCCGTTTGCCGGCGCATTACACCGTGGGCGGCGATGTGGTCGACGCGGACGGCATTCTGGTGCGTTCGACCAACATGCACGAGATGGACATTCCGGCATCGGTACGGGCCATCGCCCGCGCCGGTGCCGGAACCAACAACATCCCGGTCAAAAAAATGTCCGACCGCGGCGTGCCGGTGTTCAATGCGCCGGGCGCGAACGCCAATGCGGTGAAGGAACTGGTCATCGCCGGCATGCTGCTGGCTGCGCGCAACATCGTGCCGGCAATCCGCTTTGTCGAAGGCCTGAGCGGCTCCGATGAGGAGATGCACAAGGCAACTGAGGCCGGTAAAAAGGCCTTTGCCGGCAGCGAGCTGCCAGGTCGCACGCTCGGCGTGATCGGCCTCGGCGCCATCGGTTCCTATGTCGCGGAAGCCGCGATCAAGCTCGGCATGAACGTGGTCGGCTTCGATCCGGCGATTACGGTGGATGCCGCGTGGCGCCTGCCCTCGCAGGTCCGGCGCGCCGAGAATGTCGACGATGTGCTGCGCATGGCGGATTACGTCAGCCTGCATGTGCCCCTGCTCGATGCCACCCGCAACCTCATCAACGCCCAGCGCATCGGCGTGATGCGCCCCAGCGCGGTGCTGCTGAATTTTGCGCGCGAAGGCGTGGTCGACAACCTCGCCGTGATCGAGGCGCTCGATGCGGGCAAGCTGCACGCCTATCTGTGTGATTTTCCCGCCAACGCCTTGAAGGGCCACGCCAAGGTGATCGCGTTGCCGCACCTGGGCGCCAGTACCGACGAAGCCGAGGAAAACTGCGCCGTGATGGTTGCCGAGCAGCTGGCCGACTATCTGGAAAACGGCAACATCCTGAACGCGGTGAATTTTCCCAACGTCGCCATGGCGCGCGAATCGGCTTTCCGCATCGCCATTGCCAACGCCAATGTGCCGAATATGGTGGGTCAGATTTCGTCGGTGCTCGCCGGCGCCGGCATCAACATCCACAACATGCTCAACAAATCCCGGGGCGACATGGCCTATACCCTGGTCGACATCGACAGCGCTGCTACCGATGCCGTGTTGCAGCAGCTTTCAGCGATTGCCGGCGTGCTCGCTGTGCGGAATCTGCCTGCATGAACGACCTGCCCGAAGACCTCAGCGCGCTGCGGGCGCGCATCGATGGCATTGACGATGCCATCCTCAAACTGCTGTCGGAACGCGCGGGCATCGCGCAGCAGGTGGGGCGGGCCAAGAAGGGCGAAATAATCTATCGGCCCGAACGCGAGGCGCAGATTGTGCAACGGTTGCGCGCAGCCAACCCGGGCCCGTTGTCGGGCGACACGGTCGAGCGCCTGATCCGAGAAATCATGTCGGCCTGCCGCGCGCTCGAACAGACCACGCGTGTGGCCTACCTGGGGCCGGCCGGCACCTTCACCCAGCAGGCGGTGCACAAGCAGTTCGGCCATGAAGTCGAAGCCCTGGCCGAGGCCAGCATTGACGCTTGCTTTCATGCGGTGGAAACCGGCCGCGCCGATTTTGCTGTGGTGCCGGTGGAAAACTCGACCGAAGGCGCGATCTCGCGCACGCTCGACCTCATCGTTGCCAGTCCACTCAAAATTAGCGGCGAAGTGATGCTGCCGATCCACCAGATGCTGATGCGCACCGGGACTGCGGCCAACCCGGCCGGCCTCGACGGTATCCAGCGTGTCTACGGTCATGCTCAGTCGCTCGCCCAGTGCCAGCAGTGGCTTGCGCGTCATCTGCCCCAAGCCGAACGCGTCAGCGTCGTCAGCAACAGCGATGGCGCACGCCGAGCGGCTGCCGAGCCGGATGCGGCGACGCTGGGTAGCGAAGCTGCTGCGGAGCTGTATGGCTTGGCCGTGGTAGCAGCACGGATCGAGGACGAGGCCAGCAATACCACGCGTTTTCTGGTTCTGGGCAATACCGATGCGGCGCCGTCCGGGCGTGACAAGACCTCGCTTGTCGTGGGCATCCACAACCAGCCCGGTGCGATCGTCAAGCTGCTGCAACCGCTGGCCGAGGCCGGCATTTCCATGAGCAAGCTCGAATCGCGCCCGGCGCGCTCGAGCAACTGGGAGTACCTGTTTTTCATCGTGTGCGAAAGCCACCGCCAGGACCCCCGGCTTGCCGCCGTGCTGGCTGAAATCGAAGCGCGCGCCGCTTTCCTCAAAATTCTTGGTTCCTATCCTGCTGCGCTGTCATGAATTGCTGCGATTTAACGCCGGCGTATATACGCGCCATCGCGCCGTATTTACCCGGCAAACCCATTTCCGAACTGGCGCGTGAACTGGGCCTTGCCGAGGCCGACATCGTCAAGCTGGCATCGAACGAAAATCCGCTCGGCCCCAGTCCGCTGGCATTGGCGGCCGCGCAGGACGCGCTTTACGACATGGCGCTGTACCCCGACGGCGCGGGCTTTGCGCTCAAGGCCAAACTGGCTGCGAAATGGAAGGTATCGGCTAGCCAGGTCGTGCTGGGCAACGGATCGAATGATGTACTGGACATGGCAGCGCGTGCATTTCTCGCGCCGGGCACCACCTCTGTGTATGCGCAACACGCGTTCGCGGTGTATTCCCTCGCCACCCAAACCGTCGGCGCCCAGGGCGTTTCGGTGCCGGCCAAGCATTACGGCCATGACCTGGCTGCGATGCGTGCCGCCATCCGCGACGACACTCGCGTGCTATGGATCGCCAACCCGAATAATCCGACCGGAACATTTTTGCCCTGGGCCGAGGTCGAGGCTTTCCTCGAAACCGTGCCGCCGCAGGTGCTGGTGGTGCTGGATGAAGCCTACGGGGAATTTCTGCCGCCTGCCGAGCGTTGTGACACCGCTGCCTGGCTGGCGCGCTTTCCTAACCTGCTGATCGTCCGCACCTTCTCCAAGGCATATGGCCTGGCTGGGCTGCGCGTCGGCTACGGGCTTGGCAACGCTGACGTCATCGATTTACTGAACCGGGTGCGCCACCCTTTTAACGTCAATGCGCCCGCGCTCGCGGCTGCCGCAGCCGCGCTGGATGATGTGGATTTTCTGGCGCGCAGCTATGCGCTGAACGTGGCTGGCATGGCGCAACTCGCTGCGGGCTTGAGTGCGCTGGGCGTCGACGGCGTGCCGTCGAAAGGAAACTTTCTGCTGGCGAAAGTCGGCGATGCCGCGCGAATCAATTCCGAACTCCTGAAGCTCGGCGTGATCGTGCGCCCGGTGGCCAATTACGGCTTGCCCGAGTTCCTGCGGGTGTCGGTCGGGCTGGCAGGGCAAAACGCCCGCTTCCTCGACGCCCTGAAAGCCAGCCTGTGATCGTCGATACGCTCGCGATTGTCGGCACCGGCCTGATCGGCGGCTCGTTTGCGCTGGCGCTCAAACAAGCCGGTGCCGTGCGGCGCGTGCTCGGCGTGGGGCGCAATCCCGCACGGCTCACCATCGCACGCGAACTTGAACTGATTGACGGCGTGGCCGACTACGCACAAGCAGGACAGGCCGACTGCATACTGCTGGCCTTGCCTGTGGGCGAAACCGAAACCGTGCTGCGGCAGTTGGCACCACATCTCAAACCGGGCGCAATCATCACCGATGCCGGCAGCACAAAAGCCAACGTGATCAAGGCTGCGCGCACCGTACTCGGTGAACGGCTTGCAGATTTTGTTCCCGGTCATCCGATTGCCGGGTCCGAGCGAAGCGGGCCGGGCGCCGCCCGCGCAGACTTGTATCAAGGCAAAAAAGTCGTGCTGACGCCGCTGGCGGAGACCCGGAAAGCCGCCCTTGAAACCGTCAAGGCGCTCTGGCTGGCAACGGGCGCGCAAGTCGAAACGCTCGATGCCGCACAGCACGACCGTGTGTTTGCTGCGGTCAGCCACTTGCCGCACCTGGCTGCGTTCGCGCTGGTGGATGAACTGGCACAACGTGACGATGGCGAGACCTTCTTTCGTCTGGCCGCCAGCGGATTTCGCGATTTCACCCGCATCGCCGGCAGCAGTCCCGAAATGTGGCGCGACATCGCGCTGGCAAACAAGGCGGCTCTGTTGACTGAACTGGATGCCTATGTGGCTGCGCTGCAAACGCTGCGCGCCGCCGTATCAACCGACGATGCAGCCAGCTTGCTGGAAATGTTTACACGCGCCCGCACCGCGCGCGAGCACTGGATGAAAACCCAGGAAGCCTAGAGCGCGTGCGGTGTCAATCCACTGTTGGCGGGGTGGGATGGCTCGTCCCGCTTGGCCCCGAAGTATTAATCGTTGGCCCTTATTCACACAGGATGTTTGATGGATTTTCTTGATTTGCCCGCTGCCTCTGCCGCACACGGAACGGTGCGGCTTCCCGGCTCCAAAAGTATTTCCAACCGTGTGCTGCTGCTGGCGGCACTGGCAAAGGGCATGACGCGGGTGCGCGCTTTGCTGGACTCCGACGACACGCGAGTGATGCTTGACGCCTTGCGTACACTGGGTGTGGGTGTGGCTCGCCAACAAGATTCGCATGGCGGCGAGTCCGACGATTACGAAATCACCGGTGTGGACGGCGCGTTCCCGGTCAAGCAGGCCGAACTCTTTCTGGGCAATGCCGGTACGGCGTTTCGTTCATTGACGGCGGCGTGTGCATTATCGGGCGGGGAGTATGTGCTGAAAGGCGTGGCGCGGATGCACGAGCGGCCGATTGGCGATCTGGTCGATGCGCTGCGGTTGCTGGGTGCGCGGATCGATTATCTGGGTCAGCCGGGCTTTCCGCCGCTGGCCATCCATCCCGCTGAACTGGCAGGCGACGCCACCCAGGTGCGCGGCAATGTGTCGAGCCAGTTTCTGACCGGTTTGATGATGGCGCTGCCGATGCGGCAGCGCACCACGACGATCGAAGTCGTGGGAGAGCTGATTTCCCGGCCGTATATCGGGATTACGCTCGCGATGCTGCGGCGCTTCGGTATCGAGGTGGCACAGGACGGCTGGCAACGGTTCAGCGTGCCGGAAACGGCGCGCTATGCAAGCCCCGGCGAAATCTGGGTCGAGGGCGACGCCTCATCCGCCTCGTATTTTCTGGCTGCTGGCGCCATCGGCGACGGGCCGGTTCGGGTGGAGGGCGTGGGCCGGGAAAGCGTGCAAGGTGATGTACGCTTCGCAGACGCGCTGGCATTGATGGGCGCACAGATCGAGATGGGGCCGAACTGGATCGAGGCGCGCGCTCCTGCGACGGGTCGGCTCAAAGCCATCGAGCTGGACTGCAACCCCATACCCGATGCGGCCATGACACTGGCCGTGGCGGCGTTGTTTGCCGAGGGCGTGACCACGCTGACCAACATCGCGAGCTGGCGGGTCAAGGAAACTGACCGCATCGCGGCGATGGCGACCGAGCTGCGCAAGGTGGGCGCGAGCGTGGAGGAGGGCGCCGATTTCATCCGTATCACGCCGCCGGAAAAGCTGATTCCCAATGCGGTGATCGACACCTATGACGATCACCGCATGGCGATGTGCTTGTCGCTGGTGACACTGGGTGGGGTACCGATCCGGATTAACGAGCCGGCATGTGTGAACAAGACTTTCCCGACCTATTTCAACGTGTTTGCTGGCATCGCGCAATGAACCTCCCCTCGCATCGGACGCCTGATCCCGCACCCGTCATCACCATCGACGGCCCTTCTGCCTCGGGGAAAGGCACGGTGGCCGAGCGGGTCGCCTCCTTGCTTGGCTTCCATTTCCTCGACAGCGGCGCACTCTATCGACTGACCGCATTGTCGGCGATGAAAAGCGGCGTGGCGCTGGATGACGAGGCGCGCGTGGGCGAACTGGCGGTCGCGTTGCCCGCGACGTTTCGCGGCGGCGCGGTGTGGCTGGATGACGAAAACGTCAGCGAAGCGATCCGCGCCGAAACAGTCGGCGAGGGGGCGTCCAAAGTCGCGGCCCTGCCTGCCGTGCGCGCGGCGCTGCTCGATCGCCAGCGCGCCTATCGCCAGACACCTGGCCTGGTGGCGGATGGCCGCGACATGGGCACGGTGATCTTCCCCGATGCGGTGGCCAAGGTTTTCCTCACCGCCAGCGCCGAGGCGCGTGCCGAAAGGCGGTATAAGCAGTTGATCGGCAAGGGGAACTCTGCTAGTCTTGCCGCCCTTGTTGCGGACATGCAGGCGCGTGATGCGCGTGATACTGCCCGTTCAGTGGCTCCCCTGAAGCCCGCACCCGATGCGCTGTTTCTCGATACCACCGAAATGGATGTTGAATCGGCCGTTCGGGCTGTTCTCGATCACTACGCTTCATGTGATGCGCGAAACAAGCTGTAAGTGAAGTTTTATCCGTGTCAGTTCTGCGCCCGCAGGCTGACGATGTGCAACTAACCCCGTCCTCACCGACGGACCAAGAAGGTTTTTAATGTCAACTGCTACCGCTTCCACCAACCTGGACTCCATGGACGACTTTGCAGCGATGTTCGAGGAATCCCTCGAGCACCAGGAAATGCGTCAAGGTGAAGTCATCACCGCTGAAATCGTCGGCATCGACGGCAACTTCGTAACGGTGAATGCCGGCCTCAAATCCGAGAGTCTGATTCCAATCGAAGAATTCAAGAACGATCTGGGCGAAGTCGAAGCCAAGATCGGTGATTTCGTGGCCGTGGCGATCGAATCGATCGAAGATGGCTTCGGTGCAACCAAGCTGTCGCGCGAGCGCGCCAAGAAACTGGCTGCATGGCTGGATCTGGAAGTGGCGATGAACGAAGGCCGGATCGTCACCGGCATGGTGCAGGGCAAGGTCAAGGGTGGTCTGACGGTGCTGGTGGGTGGGCTGCGCGCTTTCCTGCCGGGTTCGCTGGTTGATACGCGTCCGGTCAAGGACACTACGCCGTTCGAATACAAGGAAATGGAATTCAAGGTCATCAAGCTTGACCGCAAGCGCAACAACGTCGTGGTGTCACGTCGTGCTGTGCTGGAAGAGACCATGGGCGCCGATCGCGAAGCGATGATGGAGAACCTCAAGGAAGGCTCCATCGTCAAGGGCGTGGTCAAGAACATCACCGACTACGGCGCGTTCGTGGACCTGGGCGGTATCGACGGCCTGTTGCACATTACCGACATGGCCTGGCGTCGCGTCAAGCATCCGTCCGAAGTGGTCTCGGTCGGCATGGAACTCGAAGCCAAGATCCTGCGTTACGACACCGAAAAGAACCGTGTTTCTCTCGGCATCAAGCAGCTGGGTGATGATCCGTGGGTCGGCATTGCTCGCCGCTATCCGCAGGGCACCCGCATGTTCGGCAAGGTAGCGAACCTCACTGACTATGGCGCGTTCGTCGAAATCGAGGCCGGCATCGAAGGTCTGGTGCACGTCTCCGAAATGGACTGGACCAACAAGAACGTCAGCCCCAACAAGATTGTGCAGTTGGGCGATGAAGTCGAAGTCATGGTGCTCGACATCGACGAAGACAAGCGTCGCATCTCGTTGGGCATGAAGCAGTGCAAGTCGAACCCGTGGGAAGACTTCTCGATGAACTTCAAGAAGGGCGACAAGGTCAGCGGCGCGATCAAGTCGATCACCGACTTTGGCGTGTTCATCGGTCTGGCTGGCGGCATCGACGGCCTGGTTCACCTGTCCGACCTGTCATGGAATGTCCCCGGCGAAGAAGCTGTGCAAAATTTCCGCAAGGGCCAGGAAGTCGAAGCCGTGGTGTTGGGCATCGACCTCGAGCGCGAGCGCATTTCGCTGGGCATCAAGCAGATCGAAGGCGATCCGCTGACCAGCTACGCCACCGGCAACGAAAAAGGCAGCATCGTCAAGGGTACGATCAAGACCGTCGAAGCCAAGGGCGCCACCGTGCAGCTGGACAGCGACATGGAAGGCTATCTGCGCGCATCCGAAGTGTCGCGTGATCGTGTTGAAGACATGCGCACTCACTACAAGGAAGGCGACGAAATCGAAGCCATGATCATCAACGTTGACCGCAAGAATCGCGTGATCAACCTGTCGATCAAGGCCAAGGACATGACCGAGCAGGATTCGGCCATGAAGAAAATGGCTGCTGACACCTCGGCTGCTGCTACGGGCTCAACCAACCTCGGCGCACTGCTGAAGGCCAAGCTCGAAAACAAGAACGCTGAGTGATTTTTATTAAAACAGGCAGGCATTCATGACCAAGTCCGAGTTGATTGCTCAACTGGCGGCGCGGCATCCGCAATTTTCGGTTGCGGACATCGAGATGGCGGTGAAGACGGTTCTCGACGCGCTGGCAAAAAACCTGTCGCGCGGCGAGCGGATTGAAATTCGTGGCTTTGGCAGTTTCAGCCTGAGCTTTCGTCCCGCCCGTCTGGGGCGTAATCCCAAGTCGGGAGAGCGCGTTCAGGTTCCTGCCAAGTACGTGCCGCATTTCAAGGCGGGCAAGGAACTGCGTGACCGGGTGGACTTTCCGCTTTGAGTTGGATGCGTGATTGATGTAAGTGAAAACGGCGCGTAATGCGCCGTTTTCTTTTGTGCCCGTCCTTTTTGAAGGCCGGCCGCAAAGGTAGAATGCACGGCACCTTGAACACGCAATAATCCATGAAAAATATCACCCGTTATTTGGGACTGGCACTCAAGCTGCTCGTATTCCTGCTGGTGCTGGGCTTTGCCCTGAAAAATAGCCAGACGGTCTCTTTCAATGCGTATTTGGGACAGGTGTGGCAAGCCCCCTTGATTGTCATGCTGGGGTTAGCGTTTGTTCTGGGTGTGCTTGCAGGCGCGCTGGCGTTGTTGCCCAACTTGTTTCGTCTGCGGCGCGAAGCGACCCGCAAACAGCGGGTCAGCGAAGCGGATGCCGCCTTGACCGCGACCGATATAACCGTGGTGTGATGCGCGATGGAATTTGAGATTTGGTGGTTGCTGGCTTTCCCGCTTTTTTTTGTGCTGGGCTGGCTGGCTGCCCGCGTCGACATCAAGCAGGTGGTGACCGAATCGCGCGCGCTCCCCAACTCGTATTTCCGCGGCCTGAATTTTCTGCTCAACGAGCAGCCGGACAAGGCCATCGAAGCCTTTCTCGAAGTCGTCAAGCTTGAACCCGAAACCATCGATCTGCATTTTGCGCTTGGCGCATTGTTTCGCCGTCGCGGCGAACTGGAGCGTGCGATCCGCATGCACGAGAACCTGCTGGAGCGCGAGGGACTGGCCGAAGAGCAGCGGCTGCGCGCGCAAGGGGAGCTCGGCCAGGATTATCTGAAAGCCGGTTTGCTCGACCGCGCCGAAGAGGTGTTTCACAAACTGCTGCAAACGCCGCAGCACGGCGTGGCACGCACCTATCTGCTGGAAATTTACGTGCAGGAGAAAGACTGGCAAAAAGCCATCAATGCGGCGCGTGAACTGCAAAATGACACCAGTAAACCTCTCAATGCGGATATCGCCCATTTCTACTGTGAACGGGCCTTGCTGGATGCGGCCAGGGGTCACCCCGATGCGGCAGCTGCCCATCTCCAGCAAGCGCTTGCTTCCAACCGTCAGTCGGTGCGCGCAAACCTGATGGCGGGCGACCTTGATGCGGCGGCAGGGCAGCATGAAGCCGCGATTGCCTACTGGCGGCTGGTCGAGACCCAAAGTGCGGCGCACATGGCGCTGGTGGTCGAGCGTGTGCTGGGCAGCTATCGTCAGTTGGGGCGCATGGAAGAAGGCGTGCAGTGGCTGCGTGCCCTGTATGCGCGGCAGCCTTCGCAGGATGTGTTCAGCGCGCTCTATCTGGCGGTTTCAGAAACGGAAGGGGCGCTTGCCGCTACCCAGCTTGCGCGGGAAGAGCTTCGCCGCAACCCCAGTCTGCGCACGCTTGACCGTCTGCTTGAAGCCCAGCTGATCAATGCAGAACCCGGCGAGCGCGAATTGCTGCAAGTCGAAAAGAGCCTGGTGGCCGCGCACAGCCAGCGCATGATGCGCTACCAGTGCGACAGCTGCGGTTTCAAGGCCAAGCAGTTTTTCTGGCGTTGCCCGGCATGTGGCCGGTGGGACAGCTTTGATCCCGAACGGCAAGAAAGTGAAAGCTGAGATGCAAGGTTCAAGACTCAAGTTGCAAGGGATGTAATGAACTCGACCAAGATCATAGTGGCGCTGGATTTTGCCGATGCGGCCTCCGCGCTGCTGCTGGTAGACCGGCTCGACCCCGCGCTGTGCCGGCTCAAGGTGGGCAAGGAACTGTTCACGACCGCCGGCCCGGATCTTGTGCGTGCGCTGGTTACGCGCGGCTATGAGGTTTTTCTCGACCTCAAGTTTCACGACATTCCCAATACCGTCGCAGCGGCCTGCCGTGCGGCCGCCGGGCTGGGCGTATGGATGCTCAACGTGCATGCCTCGGGCGGTTCGCGCATGATGACCGCCGCCCGCGAGGCACTCGGGAACGGACCGCGGCCGTTGCTGATTGCCGTTACGGTGCTGACCAGCATGAGCGCCGAAGACCTGGCCGAAATCGGCGTGGGCGCAGCCCCCGCCGATCAGGTACTGCGTCTGGCACGGCTGACTCAGCACTGCAAACTGGACGGCGTTGTCTGTTCCGCGCAGGAGGCGTCGATGCTGCGCGCGGATCTGGGCGGAGATTTCCGCCTGGTCACGCCCGGCATCCGTCCGGCCGGCTTTGATGCGGGCGACCAGCGCCGGATCATGACGCCGCAGCAGGCCTTGAGCGCAGGCGCCACCGATCTGGTGATCGGCCGACCGATCACCGCTGCAGTCGACCCGCTGGTCACCTTGCAGCACATTCAATCCGAGTTAAACAAGTCAGGGGAAGCAGCGTGAAAATCACCGTCATTGGCACCGGGTATGTGGGTCTGGTCACCGGAACCTGCTTGGCAGAAGTCGGCAACGAGGTGTTGTGCCTCGATCTCGATCCGAAAAAAATCGACACGCTGAAAGCCGGCGGCATTCCCATTTTCGAACCCGGGCTGCAGGACATGGTGCGTCGCAACGTCGCGGCGGGCCGCCTGTCCTTCACCACCGATATCGAAGAGTCGGTGGCTTACGGTGAAATCCAGTTCATCGCGGTCGGCACGCCGCCGGATGAGGACGGCTCGGCCGACCTGCAATACGTCGTCGCCGCGGCCCGCAACATCGGCCGCCACATGCAGGGGTACAAACTGGTGGTCGACAAATCCACCGTGCCGGTCGGCACCGCCGACAAGGTAAAGGCTGCCTTGCGGGAGGAATTGAGCAAGCGCGGTGTCACGTTCGATTTCAACGTCGCCTCCAACCCCGAGTTCCTCAAAGAGGGCGCGGCGGTGGATGACTTCATGAAACCCGACCGCATTGTGATCGGCACCGACAGCGAGCACGCCACCGCCTTGCTGCGTCAGTTGTATGCGCCGTTCCAGCGTAACCACAATCGCCTGACGGTGATGGACGTGCGCAGCGCCGAACTCACCAAATACGCTGCCAACGCCATGCTGGCGACGCGCATCTCCTTCATGAACGAACTCGCCGTGCTGGCCGAAAAACTCGGCGCCGACATCGAGCAGGTGCGCCATGGCATCGGTTCCGATCCGCGTATTGGCTATCACTTCCTGTACGCCGGCTGCGGGTATGGCGGCTCATGCTTTCCCAAGGACGTGCAGGCGCTGCGCCGCATCGGCCAGGAAAACGGCATCCCGTTGCGTGTACTCGACGCGGTGGAAGAAGCCAACGAGGCGCAGAAGCAGGTGCTGGTCAACAAACTGACCGCGCGCCTGGGTACCGACCTCAGGGGCAAGCGCTTCGCCATGTGGGGTCTGGCGTTCAAGCCTAATACCGACGACATGCGCGAAGCGCCCAGCCGCAGCATGCTCGAAGCGCTGTGGGCGATGGGCGCGAGCGTGTCAGCCTACGATCCAGCAGCAATGGAAGAAACCCGCCGCATCTACGGCGACCGTATGGATAAAAAAGGTGCCGACCTGTTGCTGGTCGACAGCCCGATGGATGCGCTGAAGGGCGCCGATGCGCTGTTGATCGTCACCGAATGGAAGGTGTTCCGCAGCCCCAACTTCGACACCATGAAGTCGCTGCTCAAAAACCCGCTGGTTTTCGACGGCCGCAACCTGTATGAGCCGCAGGCCATGCGCGACATGGGTTTCGACTACCTGCCGATCGGGCGGCAGTAATGGGTAGCGCGCTTGAACGGATGCGGACATGACGGACACGAACGCCTACAAATCCATCGAAGACACGGTCGGCAACACGCCGCTGGTGCGCCTCAAGCGCATGCCCGGCCTCAGCAGCAACATCATCCTCGCCAAGCTCGAAGGCAATAATCCGGCAGGCTCGGTGAAGGACCGTCCGGCCTTGTCGATGATTGACGCGGCGCAGGCGCGCGGCGACATCAAGCCCGGCGATACGCTGATCGAGGCGACCAGCGGTAACACCGGCATTGCGCTGGCGATGGCGGCGGCGATGCGCGGCTACAAGATGATCCTCATCATGCCCGAGCACCTGTCGATCGAACGGCGGCAGACCATGCGCGCGTTTGGTGCCGAACTGCAACTGGTGAGCAAGGAAGCCGGCATGGAAGGTGCACGCGATCTGGCGATTGCGATGGAAAACCAGGGCATCGGCAAGATCCTCGACCAGTTTTCCAACCCCGACAATCCGGAAGCGCACTACCGCACCACCGGGCCGGAAATCTGGCGTGACACCCAGGGCAAGATCACCCATTTCGTTTCCAGCATGGGCACCACCGGCACCATCATGGGCTGTTCGCGCTATCTCAAGGAACAGAACCCTGCTATCCAGATTGTCGGCGTGCAGCCGAACGAGGGCGCGCAGATTCCCGGCATCCGCAAATGGCCGGACGAATACGTGCCCGCCATCTGCGATTACGAGCGAGTCGACCGCATGATTTATGTCGGCCAGTACGACGCTGAAGAAACCACGCGGCGCATGGCGCGGGAAGAAGGTATCTTCGCCGGCATCTCGTCCGGCGGCGCGCTGTGGGCCGCCTTGAAACTGTCGAAGGAAGTCGAAAACGCGGTGATCGTCACTATCGTCTGCGATCGTGGCGACCGCTATTTGTCGACCGGCGTCTTCCCCGCCTAAGCGGCCCTATGGCCAAAGCCAAAACCGTCTACACCTGCAGCGAATGCGGCGGGGATTCGCCCAAGTGGCAGGGTCAATGCCCGGCCTGCAACGCCTGGAATACCCTGGTTGAAACCATCGCCGAGTCGACCAAACCGCGTTTCGCCGGGCTGGCGGCGAGCAGCAAGGTGCAGCGTCTGCTCGACGTCGAAGCCACGGAAGAATGCCGCATTGCCACCGATATCGGCGAGCTCGACCGCGTGCTGGGCGGCGGTCTGGTGCCGGGCGGCGTGGTGCTGATCGGCGGCGATCCCGGCATCGGCAAATCGACCCTGTTGCTGCAGGCCCTGGCCGAACTGTCCACGCGGATGAACGCGCTGTACGTGAGCGGGGAAGAATCCGCCCGCCAGGTCGCGCTGAGGGCGCGGCGGCTGTCCTTGCCCGAAGCGAATCTGCCGGTGCTGCCGGAAATCCGCCTAGAAGCCATCCTGGCGCACCTGGACGAACTCAAGCCCGCCGTCGCGGTGATCGATTCGATCCAGACCGTCTATTCCGAAGCGCTGACCTCCGCGCCCGGCTCGGTGGCGCAGGTGCGCGAGTGCGCGGCGCAGCTGACGCGCTACGCCAAGCAGAGCGGCACCGCGATCATCCTGGTCGGCCATGTCACCAAGGAAGGCGCGATTGCCGGCCCGCGCGTGCTGGAACACATCGTCGACACCGTGCTGTATTTCGAGGGCGATACCGGATCGAGTTTCCGGCTGGTGCGCGCGATCAAAAACCGCTTCGGTGCAGTCAACGAAATCGGCGTGTTTGCGATGACCGAAAAAGGTCTCAAGGGCGTCTCCAACCCCTCGGCGATTTTCCTGTCGCGCCATGGCGAACCGGTGCCGGGGTCGTGTGTTCTGGTCACCCAGGAAGGCACGCGGCCGCTGCTGGTCGAGATTCAGGCACTGGTTGACAGCAGCCATGCGCCCAACCCGCGACGTTTGAGTGTTGGACTGGAACAGAACCGACTCGCCATGCTGCTTGCTGTGCTGCATCGCCATGCTGGCATCGCATGTTTCGATCAGGACGTATTCGTCAATGCCGTGGGTGGAGTGAAGATCAGCGAACCCGCCGCCGACCTCGCGGTGCTCGCAGCCATCGTCTCGTCACTCAGAAACCAACCGCTGCCCGACAAACTGGTGATGTTCGGCGAAGTCGGCCTCGCTGGTGAAATCCGCCCGGTGCAGCGTGGCCAGGAACGATTGAAGGAAGCCGCCAAGCTCGGCTTTACCCAGGCCATCGTGCCGGCTGCCAACCAGCCCAAGCAGAAGATTGCCGGGATGGAGATTCATGCGGTGAACCGGCTGGATGAAGCGATTGCGTTGTTCAGGGGGAATTGAGAAAGCAGAAATTCAGGGTTTTTTCTGGCGAAACACAGATTTGGTCAGTCCGACTTACCTTGTTTGACCATCTAATATCGACCCATTTGAGTCATTCATGGTCTGCTAGTTGTGTGTCCGTTTGACTTCACGAATCGGCCGATCAGTGCCTATTAACCAACAGTCAGAAATCGATCTACTGAAATTAATTATTCAATCAAAACCTTCCTGATTAAAGATTCGTTGATCATCAATATCTGTAGTTATTCCTTTGATTCTCGTTTTGAAGCCACCGAACCGTCTGCTTCTCTTTCTCAACTTGGCGCTCAGCATCAATTTTCTGTTGACGTAGCCGGGCTTCTTCACGCTGTTGTTGTAGTTCTTTCTCACGCGCCGCTTGTTGTGCCAGTTGCTGCAAGCGGTAATCAGTTTCGCGCGATTCTCTTAGCGCGTTCTCTCTTAAAGCATTCTCCTGTCCCGTCTTTTGTAATTCCTGTTGCCGATCAAATTGCGTTTGTTGGGCAGCTTCCTGTTTGTTTTGTGCTTCATCTTGGAGTTTTAACAGGTTATTTTCCAACTCTTTTACATGCGCGATTCGCAGCTTTTCTCTTTCAGCGACGTTGTCGTTATAAACCCAGATCGCTCCTGTCAAAAAGCAGCCGATAACAAACAGTTTAGGAATGCTCCATGAATTGGATTGCTCATAAATTATCTCCGGTTGGCTATCGAAAGTTTGCGGTGCAAAAAGCTTTTGGTTGTATTGCTGTCGGGCTGCTGAGTTGGATAGGACTGTATAAGCCTCTTTGGCAGCTATAAGACGAATACGGTCATCCCCACCAGGATTGGCCTCAGAACCATCTTTAAGTTGATGTAAAAGCTCTGCGTAGGCTGTTTCAATCTGGTCGATCGAAGCATCTGGTCTAACCCCCAGGATTGTGTATAGGCTTTTAGTTTCCATAAATAATTAAAGATATTTTATGTAGGGAGATTTTATTTTTTCTATATTGACAAACGATTACGTCGAAATCTTAAACTTATCGGTCAAGGCAAGTTCTTACTTTATATAAACAATTAATTAAGATTGGGCCTTGATCGTTAGTAATTTCCTCTTGCACTGCTGCGTACAGTGTTCATGAATTCTTCTGACAGAGGGCTCGGCTGTTCATGGCCGTGTATGAATTCAGCCGATTTCTAATATTGTGGTCATTCGTCAACGATTCCGCGATGTTGGTGAACGGCATCTGGGACCGAGAACCAGATGGTCATGACGGTCAGTATCAATGTCGGCTTCTGGCCGATACCCGCCAAATAGCGTCTTCCCGCCGAGGGCCTAGCCCATCACCTGCCCATGCTCCCGCGTGTCATGGAACGCCACCTTGGGCCAGCGTTCCTGCGCCAGCATCAGGTTCACCCGCGTATCGGCCAGATACACCAGGTTGCCGTCGACGTCCTTCGCCAGTTTCAGCGAATTGGCCTTGGTGAACTCAGCCAGATGCGCGGCGTCGGGGCAGGTCACCCAGCGTGCGGTGTAGATGCCGGCGTTCTCGAAGCTGGCATCGACGCCGTATTCGGTGCGCAGGCGATGGGCGACGACTTCGAATTGCAGTTGGCCGACCGCGCCGATCAGCAGGGTGTTGTCGACGAAGGGCTCGAACACCTGTACCGCGCCTTCTTCGCCCAGCTCCAGCAAGCCCTTGTTCAACTGCTTGGCGCGCAGCGGGTCGCGCAGGCGAGGGCGGCTGAACAATTCGGGGGCGAAATACGGTATTCCTTTGTATTGCAGGGCCTCGCCCTCAGTCAGGGTGTCGCCGATATGCAGCTGGCCGTGGTTGTGGATGCCGATGATGTCGCCGGCCACCGCGTCTTCCATGCGGGTGCGCTCGTTGGCCATGAAGACTACGGCGTTGGCGATTTTCATCTCCTTGCCAGTGCGGCGGTGGCGCACTTTCATGTTGGGGGTGTAGCGGCCCGAGCAGACACGGAAGAAGGCGATGCGGTCGCGGTGCTGCGGGTCCATGTTGGCCTGGATCTTGAACACGAAGCCAGTGAACTTGGGTTCGGTGGGGTCGACCACGCGCTCGACCGCCTCGCGCGGCTGCGGCGGCGGCGCCCAGTCGGCCAGCGCGCGCAGCACTTCGCGCACGCACGCAAAGCCTCATCGCCCAAGCCCTTGAGCGATTCGAACTGCTGGCCGGCGTTTTCCTCGCCGGCTTTAAAACGCAGGATTTCGTCGTTGATCAGGTGGTAAACGCCATGAAAGCGCTTGCCCATGCCGATCGGCCAGGTCACCGGGGCGCACTGGATTTTCAGGATCGACTCGATCTCGTCCAGCAGTTCCAGCGGGTCGCGCACCTCGCGGTCCATCTTGTTGATGAAGGTAATGATCGGCGTGTCGCGCAGGCGGCAGACTTCCAGCAACTTGATGGTCTGTTCTTCCACGCCCTTGGCCGCATCGACCACCATGATCGCGGCGTCCACCGCGGTCAGTACGCGGTAGGTGTCTTCGGAAAAGTCCTTGTGGCCCGGGGTGTCGAGCAGGTTGAACACGCAGTCGCCGTGGGTGAACTGCATCACCGAACTGGCGACCGAAATGCCGCGCTCGCGCTCCACCTCCATCCAGTCCGAGGTGGCGAACTTGCCGCTTTTCTTGGCCTTGACCGTGCCTGCCATCTGGATTGCGCCGCCGAACAGCAGCAGTTTTTCGGTGAGCGTGGTTTTACCGGCGTCGGGGTGCGAAATGATGGCGAAGGTACGGCGTTTTTTGACGTCGCGCGCCAAAGGCGAATCGCCGGTCGTGGTCGGCGTGGTGGCTATGGATTCCATCGGGGGGCATGCGGATATGAAGCAGGGGCGCAATTTTAAGCTATTTCCCGGCATGCGATAAATTGCATGACAGCTGCTCCGGACCGTGATGGAGCGGGTGACAACCGGTAAAATCGCAGTGATGAAATTGCTTGTAATCGACACGTCAACCGAATGGTGCTCGGCCGCATTGTGGCTGGATGGCCGGATTCTCGCCCGCCGGGTGCTGGCCGAACAGCGTCACAGCAGCCTGTTGCTGCCGATGGTGGATGAACTGCTGCGCGAAGCGGCAACGCCCCTGGTCCAACTCGATGGCATCGGCTACGGCGCGGGGCCGGGGTCGTTCACCGGCCTGCGCATTGCCTGCGCGGTGACCCAGGGTCTGGCGCTGGGCGCCGACCTGCCGGTGGTGGGGGTGTCCACGCTGGAATCCATTGCCGAACAAGCAGGCGCAGAGCAAGTGCTGGCCGTGCTCGATGCGCGCATGGCCGAGGTCTACTGGGCGGCGTACCAGCGAAGTGGTTTGGACTGGCAGTGCGTGATCGAGCCTGCGCTGGCCTTGCCCGAGTCGGTGAGCGTGCCGGATGACAGCGGCGATTGGGTGGGGGCAGGCAATGGGTTTGTTGCGCTGGGCGACGTGTTGCGGCCGCGCCTGGCGGCGCAGCTGGTTCGTGTCGACGCCAGCCTGATGCCTGACGCGGCGGCGATGGCCGGGTTGGCCGCCCGTGCATTCGAGCGCGGCGACGGGATGGACGCCGCGCACGCTGCGCCGATTTATCTGCGTGACAAGGTAGCGCTGACGATCGACGAGCGTCGAGCGAAAAAAGCCGGATGAATAACCCGACCCGTATCGCCGCTTCCGTGATCGCGCACAGCCCGCGCCCGATGACTGTGGCCGATCTGCCCGGCATTCACCCGATCGAACGGGCGAGTTACGACCATCCGTGGAGCATCGGCAACTTCGCTGATTCGCTGAATGCGGGTTACAGCATGTGGGTGCTTGAGCTCGAAGGCGAAGTCATGGGCTACTCCGTCATGATGGCGGCGGCGGGCGAGGCGCACCTGCTCAATCTGACGGTCGCTCCTGACTGGCGGAGGCACGGCCTGGGGCGGGATCTGCTGGCGCACTGCCTGGAACGCGCCTGTGCGCACCAGGCCGACAGCCTGTTTCTGGAAGTACGCACCTCCAACATCGCCGCCATCAGCCTGTATCACAGCAGCGGCTTTGTCGACCTGGCGGTGCGCCGCGCCTACTACCCTGCAGGCGAAGGCCGCGAAGATGCGCTCATCATGAAAAAGGATCTGGCGTGCTGAGCCGGGACGACGTGTTCGCCGAACTTGGCATCGGCCCGCTGTGGCGGCTGCGCGAGGACCCATCCGCCACGCCGCTCGCCGCTCCCGACTCCCCGCTCACCACATGGGACGCGCTGACGGAAGCCGTCGCCCACTGCACCGCCTGCAAGCTTTCTGCGACCCGCACTCAGGGCGTGCTGGGTGTGGGCGACCGCCATGCCGACTGGCTGGTCGTTGGCGAGGCGCCGGGCGCCGACGAAGACGCGCAGGGCGAGCCGTTTGTCGGCCAGGCGGGCAAGCTGCTCGACGCCATGCTGGCGGCCATCGATCTACAGCGTGGCAGCAATGTCTACCTCACCAATGTGCTGAAATCGCGCCCGCCCGGCAACCGCGATCCCGAACCCGACGAGATCGCCGCGTGCCGCCCGTATCTGCTGGCGCAGATGACTTATCATCCGGCCTATCTGCTGCGTAACCTGCCCGACAAGGCGCGCGCGTGGGAGGACTTGTGCCTCGCCCGCCGCACCTTCAACTCCCTGCCCCCTGAATCCTGACCGCTCCCATCATGAAACTTCTGCATTCCGCTTTGCGTTTTCGCGTCAATTACTTTTCCGATCTGGGCCGCCATCAAGTCGTGGTCTGGATGCCGGGCGATACGCCACCGGTCGACGCCCAGGTTGACGTCGGGCCGAAGGTCGAGTTCGACGTCCCGCTGGATGCATTTCGCAGCGACGTTGCGCCGCTCAGAGTGGGGCGTTTTTATCCATCGCAGCTGCTGCATTCGGACGATGCACCGGGCCCGATGTTCCGTGTAATGAAGGTCGAAGGCGATCATTTTTCCGCCAACTTCAGCCATCCGCTGCAAGGCCGCATTTTCAGCATCGACAGCGGCAAGAGCGATGTTGGCACTGAGCCTGTCGGCCAGGTCGGGCAATTGCTCGAATGGAGCGGCATGGAAACGCAGATGCTGACGCCGACCCAGTTCGGCGGGCCGGATGCCTACAGCCGCGAAGACGAAACCCCGGATACCGAGTTTTACGCCCAGCCGCGCAAACTGATCCATGTCGATGCCGTGTGCGCGCGCCGCATCCAGGCTCTGTACCGCACCGTGCTGCCGGAAAACGCGCGGGTGCTCGACCTGATGGCGGGCTGGCGCTCGCACTTGCCCGATACCGTGCAGTCCGCCGTGGGGCTGGGCTTGAACGCGGAGGAGCTGGCGGACAACCCGCAACTGGGCGAGCGCATCGTGCACGATCTCAATGCCGATCCTAAACTGCCATTTGCCGAAGCCAGCTTCGATGCGGTGGTGTGCACGGTGTCGTTCGAATACCTGACGCAGCCGGAAAAAATCGTTGCCGAAGCCCGCCGCGTGCTGAAACCCGGCGGGATGTTTGTGGTCACCCTGTCGAACCGGAACTTCCCGCCTAAAGTTATTAAACTATGGACGCAGTTGCACCCGATGGAGCGCATGGCCTGGGTGGGCATGCTGATCAAGAATGCCGGTTTCAAGAAAGTGGAAACGTATCTGGAGCGCGGCTTGAAGCGCCCCAAGGATGATCGCTATGCGGATCGTCTGAACGAATCTGATCCCCTGTTCGCCACCTGGGGCGTGGCACCCTGACCGAGGAATACATCATGTTGAGAATGCTGTGGGTTTCTTTTATGGCGCTGGCTTTGTCCGGCTGTGGCTACAACACGTTCCAGACCACCGACGAGGAGGTCAAGGCGGCCTGGGCCGAAGTGCTGAACCAGTATCAGCGACGCGCCGATCTGGTGCCGAACCTGGTCAACGTGGTGAAAGGCTACGCCGCGCACGAGAAGGACGTGTTCATTGAGGTGACTGCAGCGCGTGCCCGTGTCGGTTCGCTGCAGGCGACGCCCGAACTGATCAACGACGAGGCGGCGTTCCAGAAATTCATCGCGGCGCAGGGCGAAATGACCAGCGCGCTGTCGCGCCTGATGCTGGTGGCGGAGAATTATCCGCAACTCAAGGCCGACGGCCTGTTCCGCGACCTGCAGGCGCAGCTCGAAGGCACCGAAAACCGCATCACGGTTGCGCGCAATCGCTATATCGACTCGGTGAAAACCTACAACGTCGCGGTGCGCTCGTTCCCGTCCAACCTGACCGCAATGCTGTTTGGCTATAAAACCAAGCCTAGCTTCACGGTGGAGAACGAAAAAGCCCTTGCTATACCGCCCAAGGTTGATTTCGGTGCACCTGTGCCTGCCGTACCGGCGCCCGCACCCGCTTCGCCTGCAAGCGGTGCCCCAGCGGGCGCCGCTGCTCCCGCTTATTGAGCGGCAGATGACCCGGTTGCTGCCGATACGCCTTGCGTTCGGCTTTTTGTTCTTCTGGTTTGCGCTGTCTGCCTGGGCTCAGGTGGCGGTGCCGGATTTGTCGCGCCGGGTCACCGACCTGACCACCACGCTCACCGCCCAGCAAATTGCTGAACTCGACACCCAGCTTGCCGCACTCGAAGCCAGAAAAGGCAGCCAGATTGCCGTGCTGATTGTGCCCACGCTGGACGGCGAGGACATCGCGCAATTCGGCATCCGGGTGGCCGACAAATGGAAAATCGGCCGCACCAAAGTGGATGACGGCGTGATCCTGATCGTCGCCAAAAACGACCGCAAGCTGCGCATTGAAGTGGGCTACGGCCTGGAAGGTGCGATTCCAGACGCCATTGCCAAACGGGTGATCGCCGAAACCATCACGCCGTTTTTCAAGGCGGGCGACTATTACGGCGGCATCACGGCAGGGGTCGGCCAGCTCATCAAACTCATCGATGGCGAACCCTTGCCCGCGCCGGTCCGCGCAAGTCAAACGGGCAACTCGCTCGAAAGCCTGTTGCCTTTCATGGTCATGGGTTTTGTTGTCGGCAGCTTTCTGGCACCCATGTTGGGGCGCGGCACGGCCAGCGGCGTGGCTGGACTGGGCACCGCAGGCCTGGCCTGGCTGACCTCGGGCGTCCTGTTTTCGTCCCTGCTGATGGGCGGCGGGGTGTTGCTCGCCGTGCTGCTGATGGGGGTGATGGGTCGAGGCGGCGGTGGCGGCTGGGGCAGCGGCGGTTTTGGCGGGGGCGGCTTCGGCGGTGGCGGAGGCGGCTCCTGGGGCGGCGGAGGCGGTGGTTTTGGCGGCGGGGGGGCGTCGGGCTCATGGTGAATTTCAGTCGCTGGGCAAAGCATCTGTTCATGCCGTCGTGGGCATGGCGGCGCGCGTTTCCGCACGCCGCACTGGACGCGATCGAAGCAGCGATCCGTCAGTCGGAAAGCTGCCACAACGGCGAAATCCGCTTTGCAATCGAAACCAGCCTTGCGCCATCGAGCGTGTGGCGCGGCATGAGTGGCCGTGAACGTGCCATCGAAGTATTTTCCAACCTGCGCGTGTGGGACACCGAACACAACAGCGGCGTGCTGATCTATCTGCTGCTGGCCGATCACGATATCGAAATCGTCGCCGACCGCGGCATCGCCGCGCAGGTCGAGCAGTCGGCCTGGGAGACCGTGGCGCGGGCGATGGAAGCCGCCTTCCGCCAGGGTGAATTCGAGCGCGGCGCGCTCACCGGCATCGAGCAGGTGAGCGCGCTGCTGGTGGCGCATGTGCCCCCGCGCAGCCGTAACCCGAACGAACTGGCCAACCGGCCGGTCATCATCAGGAATTGAAATGCAGGTTTATATGGTGTGGTGGATTCTGGCGGCGGTGCTGGTGGGGGTGGAACTCACCAGCGGCACGTTCTACCTGCTGGTGTATGGCGCAGCGGCAGCGGTGGCGGGCATCGCCGCCTGGCTCGGCGCGGGCGTTGTGGTGCAGTTGCTGACCGCGGCGGGAATCGCCATCGCCGGCACGCTGGCGCTGCGCCACTGGAAGCGCACCACGGCGCATCCGGAAAGCACCGTGCAGGACATGGACATCGGCCAGCCGGTGATACTCGACACCTGGCAGGACGGCCATGGCCAGGTTAAATATCGCGGTGCACTGTGGGACGCCGAGGCCGAATCGGCCAGCGTCGACAGCACACGGCCGTTGCTGATTCGCGCAGTCAAGGGCAACACGCTGGTTCTCGGCAATTAATCGATTAGGGGTAGCAATATGGATGTCGTCGCACTGGTTTTTCTCATCGTCATCGCCATTGTCGTCGCCAAGGGCGTGCGCGTGGTGCCGCAGCAAAATGCCTGGGTGGTCGAACGCCTCGGCAAATTCCACGCTGTGCTCGCGCCCGGCCTCAATCTGGTCATCCCCTTCATCGACAACGTGGCCTACAAGCATTTGCTGAAGGAAATTCCGCTCGACGTGCCGAGCCAGATCTGCATCACGCGCGACAACACCCAGCTGTCGGTCGACGGCATCCTGTATTTCCAGGTCACCGATGCCAAGATGGCGTCCTACGGTGCGAGCGACTATGTCGCGGCGATTTCGCAACTGGCGCAAACCACGCTGCGCTCGATGATCGGCAAGATGGAAATGGATCGCACCTTCGAGGAGCGCGACGACATCAACCGCGGCGTGGTGATGGCGCTCAACGAAGCCTCGACCAACTGGGGCGTCAAGGTGCTGCGCTACGAAATCAAGGACCTCACCCCGCCCAAGGACATCCTCCACGCCATGCAGCGGCAGATCACCGCCGAGCGCGAAAAACGCGCACTCATCGCCTCATCAGGCCATCGCCGCCGCCAACGCCGAGGCCATCGCCCGTGTCGCCATGGCCATTGAAAAACCCGGCGGCATTCATGCCGTGAATCTGAAAGTGGCAGAGAAATACGTCGAAGCGTTTGCCGGCATCGCCAAGGCCGGCAACACCCTGATCGTGCCATCGAACATGGCGGATATCAGCACCCTGATTGCGGGCGCGATGAGCGTGGTGAAGGCGCAGACGCCGTGACCAAGCGGGTCGGAGCAAGTGTTCGGCCCGCTAAGCCTTGAGGGGGACGCATGAGGGCTTTATGCGGCAGCGACCCGCTTGTTTTGAGGCAGCCATACCGTAGCGTGGAGTCTGCCCGGAAATGGGCCCCGCTGGCTTGATGGCGGCCGAGGTTTTGTCGCAGGGGGGCGCCCAAGTTGAATTGTTCGACGCGATGCCTTCAGTGGGCCGCAAGTTTCTGCTGGCGGGGGTGGGCGGAATGAACCTCACCCATGCCGAAGCGCTCACGTTGTTCGTGTCGCGCTACGGTGCGCGCGCGGCTGAAATCAAGCCCCTGCTCGATGTTTTTCCTCCTGCCGCTCTGCGCGAGTGGTGTCATGGGCTGGGCATCGAAACTTTCGTCGGTTCGTCGAGTCGCGTGTTTCCCAAAGACATGAAAGCCGCGCCCTTGCTGCGCGCCTGGCTGCATCGGCTGCGTCAGGCCGGCGTGCGGTTTCATGTGCGGCATCGCTGGCTGGGGTGGGCTGCGGATGGCGCATTGCGCGTTGCGAGCCCGGCCGGCGAACGCCTGGTGCACGTCGATGCGCAGATATTGGCCTTGGGCGGCGGTAGCTGGGCGCGGCTGGGATCGGACGGCGCGTGGCTGCCTGTGCTGGCTGAGCGTGGTGTGGCCGTGTCGCCCCTGCTGCCGTCGAACTGCGGTTTCGACGTGGCGGGCGGCTGGAGCGAGCATCTGCGCAGCCGCTTTGCCGGCCAGCCGCTGAAAACCGTCGCGCTGCGCTTTACCGATGCCGCCGGATGCCGGCACGAACGCCGGGGCGAGCTGATGCTGTCCGATCAGGGCGTGGAAGGCAGCCTGATTTACGCGCTGTCGGCACCCGTGCGCGACACGATTGCGGCGCACGGCGCGGTCACGCTCGAACTGGATCTGGCGCCTGACAAAACCCTGGAGCGGGTCATTGCCGAAGTCGCCCATCCGCGTGGCGCGCGTTCGCTGTCCAGCCATCTGCAAAGCCGCGCTGGACTCAAAGGCGTGAAAATGGCCTTGCTGCACGAAATCCTGTCGCGCGAGCAATTGAACGATCCGATCCAGCTTGCTCACGCGATAAAATCGCTGCCGCTCGAGCTGACCGCAATGCGCCCGCTCGACGAGGCGATCAGCAGCGCGGGCGGCGTGCGCTTCGACGCGCTGGATGAAAACCTGATGCTGCGTTCCTTGCCCGGCGTGTTCTGCGCAGGCGAAATGCTCGACTGGGAAGCGCCCACCGGCGGCTATCTGCTGACCGCCTGTTTCGCCAGCGGACGCGTGGCGGGGCAGGGCGCATTGACTTATTTACGAACACACCATGCTGCGACTGACTGAACTCAAACTCCCGCTCGACCATTCCGCAGACGCCTTGCGCGCAGAGATCCTGCAACGCCTGGGGCTGCGGGACGACGAATTGCTGAACGTCAGCATTTTCAAGCGCAGCCACGACGCACGCAAAAAGCACGCGCTGCTGCTGATTTACGCGGTCGACATCGAAGTCAAAAACGAAGCGGCCTTGCTGAAGAGGTTTCGCGCTGAACGCCATCTCACGCCGACCCCGGACATGGCGTATCACTTCGTCGGCCACGCACCTGCCAATTTCACGCATCGTCCCATCGTCATCGGCTTTGGTCCCTGCGGCATCTTCGCCGCGCTGGTGCTGGCGCAAATGGGCTTCAAGCCCATCGTGCTGGAACGCGGCAAGGCGGTGCGCGAGCGCACACAGGACACCTGGGGGTTGTGGCGCAAGCACACGCTCAACCCCGAATCCAACGTGCAGTTCGGCGAGGGCGGCGCCGGCACATTTTCCGATGGCAAGCTTTACAGTCAGATCAAGGATCCCAAGCACTACGGGCGCAAGGTCATCGCTGAATTCATCAAGGCGGGCGCACCCGACGAAATCCGCTATGTGGCCAAGCCGCACATCGGCACCTTTCGTCTGGTGGGCGTGGTCGAAGCCATGCGCCACGAGATCGAATCGCTGGGCGGGGAAATCCGTTTCCAGCAGCGCGTCACCGATGTGCTGATCGAGGACGGGCATGTCCGGGGCCTGACGCTCGCCAGCGGCGAAACCCTGCGCAGCGATCACGTCGTGCTGGCGCTCGGCCACAGCGCGCGCGACACCTTCGAGATGCTGCATGCGCGCGGCGTGTACATGGAGGCCAAGCCGTTTTCAATCGGCTTTCGTATCGAGCACCCGCAGTCGCTGATCGATCAGGCGCGGCTGGGGCCGAACGCCGGCAATGCGATTCTCGGCGCGGCGGATTACAAACTGGTGCATCACGCCAGGAACGGCCGTGCGGTCTACAGCTTCTGCATGTGCCCGGGCGGCACCGTGGTAGCGGCCACCTCCGAGCCGGGGCGCGTGGTGACCAACGGCATGAGCCAGTATTCGCGCAACGAGCGCAACGCCAATGCGGGGATCGTGGTGGGGATCACACCGGCGGATTATCCCGGTGGGGTGCTGGCAGGTGTCGAATTGCAGCGCCAGCTGGAATCGCGTGCGTTTGAACTGGGCGGCGGCAATTACGATGCACCCGCGCAGCTGGTAGGCGATTTTCTGGCGGCAAAACCCTCCACCCAGCTTGGCAGCGTCGAGCCTTCGTACAAACCCGGCGTGCAGCTGACCGATCTCGCGACTGCGCTGCCGGATTACGCCATCGAAGCGATCCGCGAAGCGATCCCCGCGTTCGACCAGCAGATCAAGGGCTTTGCCATGCAAGACGCGGTGCTGACCGGCGTCGAAACCCGCACCTCGTCGCCGCTGCGGATGACGCGGGGCGACGATTTCCAGAGTCTCAACGTCAAGGGACTATATCCGGCGGGCGAGGGCGCAGGCTACGCGGGCGGGATTCTGTCAGCGGGTGTGGATGGCATCAGGGTGGCGGAAGCGGTGGCGTTGCAGTTGCTGGGTCCAGGGCGTCCCTTGCCATCAGGTTAGCAACCGCCCTCGCGGTTTGATTGTCCGATTGCCCGAGTGCGCTCATTACGCGCTGCCGGTCCTCGTACGCACGGTTTTGGCTGAGTTTGAATTTGGCCTGAACGTCGGTGATTTCGATTTCAAAGCCCACAATCATGTTGAGCAGCTTGGTTCGACGCGGTCCCGCAATGTGGGCTTGCCACGGGTCAGGCATGTGCGTCTCATGGATTTGGGTCAGCTGTTCAACCAAGGCTCCAAGTTCAGACTCTGCTTCGATGAGCCGGACCTTTCCGCGCAGATGAACCACCGCGTAATTCCACGTTGGCACGCCAGGCGAGGCGTACCAGGAGGGGGAAACATAGGCGTGCGGTCCTTGAAAAATCACTAGAGCCTCAGCGTTCGCCGCAAAGTGCTGCCACTGCGGATTGGCCCTTGCCATGTGGCCAAGCAATTTTCCTGAGCCCGTGCCGCGTTCGTACACGAATGGCAGATGGCTGACAAATGGCACGCCCTCGGGTGCGCTGATCAGCATCCCGAACGAGTGGTCTTCGATGAGTGCTGCAATTCGCTCAGGATGAGATTCCTTGAAGTATTCCGGTACGTACATGACGGTGTCGTCTCCTGATTGCGGCTTACGATTCGCCATCCCAGTAATCAACCGCCGAGGACAGATGGCCAAAAAAAGACAAAGTACGTTTGTTGGCATCGCCCCCCGGTGCGCTGCCGACGAACACGCCGAGCTTGCCAGAGTCGGGATATTCGAATACGTCGGGTGCTTCCATGGTACTGACAGCCAGATAGCGCAGCTCCCCGCCAGACGTGGTGCGTAGTTGATGGGCGGCTCCGCCGGGCGCGGCGCAGATGACGTCGCCGGGCTGAACCGGATGCTCATTCTCGCCATGGCGTAGCGTACCGATGCCCTCCAGGATGAAAAACATTTCCTCGTTGACATGGTGAAAATGGAATGGCCAGCCGGACTTTCCCGGCGGCAACACTACCAGCCGGTAGCCCAGTTTTTGTGCACCAATGCGTTGCCCGATGGCGCCGAGTTGGGCGGAAAAATGCTTGCCGTCGCCCCACTCGCTAAGCGCCACGTCTTTCAGGTTGAGGATGGTGTGAGTGGCCATGGGGGCTCCAGAATGGCGAATTATTGAGTGGGGTGACCAGGCATGCTACCGCAAGAGCCGGGGCAGGCTGTTTGCGTCAGTATTGATTGCTTGTGTTTGTTTCCATATTTCGATTATCATCAAAATATGGAAACAAAAGACGCTGTTATCGCCCTTGCTGCACTTGCCCAGGCTTCCCGCCTGGCGGTCTTTCGAACGCTGGTTCAGGCGGGCCTCTCTGGTTTGGCCGCCGGCAAGATCAGTGAACTGACCGGCATCCCGCCGTCGTCGCTGTCGTTCCACCTCAAGGAACTATCGCACGCCGGCATGCTGGATTCGCGCCAGGACGGCCGCTTTGTCATCTACACCGCGCGATTCGATGCGATGAATGCGCTGGTGACGTACCTCACAGAAAACTGCTGTGGCGGCAATCCCTGCACGCCCGTCTGTTCACCTGTCTGTTCCACTGCAAAGGAGCCCTCATGAAACGCCTGCATGTACACATTGCGGTCGACGATCTCGCCGCCAGCATCCAGTTTTATTCAACGATGTTCGCCAGCGAGCCGACCGTCACCAAAACCGATTACGCGAAATGGATGCTCGACGATCCGCGCGTCAATTTCGCCATCTCGGCGCGCGGCGCCACCCCCGGCCTCAACCATCTGGGCGTGCAGGTGGAAAACGCCGACGAGCTGGCCGAGATGAGTGGCCGCCTGCAACAGCTGGAAGCAGACGTGGTCGAGGAAATGGGCACCGCCTGTTGCTACGCCAAGTCGGACAAATACTGGGCGACCGATCCCAGCGGCATTGCGTGGGAGACCTATCACACGCTCGACAGCATTCCGGTGTTCGGCGCGCCCGAAGATGGCGCAGCGCAGGCAGGCGGCTGCTGCGTGCCCGAACCCGCTGTGGCAAAAATTTCCGGCTGCATCCCGGTCAAGGACAAGGCGTCCCCGGGTTGCTGCTGAATCGGTTTGCCGCCAATTTCATCAAAACTGCCGCCAATTTCATCAAAACTGCCGCCAATTTCATCAAAACTGCCGCCAATTCAAGGATCAATCGTGACTCAACCCTATACCGTGCTGGTGCTGTGCACCGGTAATTCCTGCCGCTCGCAAATGGCCGAAGTGCTGCTGAACCATGACCTCGCCGGCCAGGTGCGCGCGCTGTCTGCCGGCACCAAGCCGCAGCCCAAGGTCGCCGATGGCGCGATTGCCGCCCTCAAAGAGGCAGGCCTCGCCACCGACGGCCTGCACCCCAAGGACATCGATGCCGTGATGAACGAACGCATCGACCTGGTGGTGACCGTGTGCGACAACGCAAAGGAAGCCTGCCCGATTTTCCCCAAGCCGATTCCGGCCATTCACCTGCCGTTCCATGATCCTCACGGCGAACCGCTGGAGAGCTTTCTTGCGGTGCGCGACGACATCCGCAAGCGCCTGATTGCGGCCGTGCGCGAGAAACTCGGCCTGCAGTTCGCGGCCTGATTTCCCTTGCTTGAATGGAGACCTGCCATGGATAAACCCGTTTTCAATGTGCTGTTCCTGTGTACTGGCAATTCGGCGCGCTCGATTCTCGCCGAAACTGTGCTGACCAATCTGGGTAAAGGCCGTTTCCGTGCCTTCAGCGCCGGCAGCCATCCCGCGGGGCAGGTCAATCCATTTGCGCTGGAACTGCTGGAAAAGAATCATTTCGACACCAGCGAGCTGCGCAGCAAGTCGTGGGATGAATTCGCGCAGCCTGTTGCGCCGCATCTCGATTTCGTCATCACCGTGTGCGACAACGCAGCAGGCGAAGTGTGTCCGCTGTGGCCGGGCCAGCCGATGACCGCGCACTGGGGTGTGCCCGATCCGGCGGCGGTTGACGGCACGGACGAACAGAAGCGTCGTGCTTTCGTCGATGCGATGAATCAGCTGCAGCGCCGAATCTGCATGCTCGTCAGCCTGCCGTTTGCCACCCTCGACGGCATGAAGCTGCAACAGGCCGTGCGCGATATCGGGAAGACCGCATGAGCGCGCCACTGTTCACTGGAGTTTGCTTGATGAGCGCGCCAGCTTTAATCAGGGGCCGCCTTATGAGCGCGCCAGCTTTAATGAGGGTCGCCCTATGAGCGTCCAGTGTGAAGTCACCGCGAAGCGCGCCGTCGCCGCGCCGATGAACCTGTTTGAGCGCTGGCTCACGCTCTGGGTGGGCTTGTGCATCGTCGCCGGCGTGCTGCTCGGCCAGCTTTTCCCGGCACCGTTTCAGGCGCTGGGACGGATGGAAGTCGCGCAGGTCAACCTGCCGGTCGGCCTGCTGATCTGGGTCATGATCATCCCGATGCTGATGAAGATTGACTTCGGCGCGCTGCATCAGGTGAAATCGCACTGGAAAGGCATCGGCGTCACGCTGTTCGTCAACTGGGCGGTGAAGCCGTTTTCGATGGCGCTGCTGGCGTGGATTTTCATCCGCCATCTGTTTGCCCCGTATCTGCCGGCCGAGCAGCTCGACAGCTACGTCGCCGGCCTGATCCTGCTGGCAGCCGCGCCCTGCACCGCGATGGTGTTCGTGTGGAGCCGGCTCACCGGCGGCGACCCGTATTTCACCCTGTCGCAGGTGGCGTTGAACGACGCCATCATGATCGTCGCCTTCGCGCCTATCGTCGGCCTGCTGCTCGGGCTGTCGGCCATCGTGGTGCCATGGGATACGCTGTTCATCTCGGTGGTGCTGTATATCGTGATCCCGGTGATCCTCGCGCAAATCTGGCGCAAGCTGCTGCTCAAGCGCGGACAGGCAGCGTTCGACGCGGTGATGGCGCAGCTCGGCCACGCCTCCATCCTCGCACTGCTGGCGACGCTGGTGCTGTTGTTCGCTTTCCAGGGTGAGGCGATCATCGCACAGCCCTTGATCATCGCGCTGCTGGCCGTGCCGATCCTGATCCAGGTGTTCTTCAATTCGGGCCTGGCTTACTGGCTGAACCGAAAAGTGGGCGAAAAGCACAGCATCGCCTGTCCTTCGGCGCTGATCGGCGCGTCCAACTTCTTCGAGTTGGCCGTGGCCGCAGCGATTGCGCTGTTCGGCTTTCAGTCAGGTGCGGCCCTGGCCACGGTGGTCGGCGTGCTGATCGAAGTGCCGGTGATGCTGCTGGTGGTGAAAATCGTCAACCGCAGCAAGGGGTGGTACGAAGCCGGGCTGAAATAAAACTGGCCGACCCGAAGTCGACTAGCTGCGGTTGCCATTGCTAAAGGTCATTCGCCAAGTATGACCAATCGCTGCTTTGAGAAGGGGTGCCGACTGCTTGCAGCCGGCCAGAAGAAACCGGTCATTTTGTTTGGCTCGAACGTTTCGAACTCGGCCAAAGGCGACATCAGCCTTTCAATTGACCGCGTCCGCTGTACTCGCAAGACCGGTCGTTGGCTCGCCTCTCTCTCCTGACCAACCGCTTTGCCTCGTTTGGACGGCGGAACCCGACCCGTTGCAGCCGTTCATGTCTTGATCACCGTACGTCCGTTTCTCAGCAGATAGCAGCACTTTTGCATCCGTCTGCCCTGCAAGCACCAGTAGACCTCGCAAACCGGGTGTCTGCTCATAAGCGTGTCGACGGTATGAACGAACCCTTGGTGGATAGGGTAATTTCTGTAGAATGCGCGCCATGCGTCGCCTCATCGCCCTGATCATCATGCTCATCGTCCCGCTCCAGTTTGCCTGGGCGGCGGCGGCTGGGCTGCATGGGCACTTGGAGAAGGACGTGGCCACCTCGGGCTTCCATACCCATGATCATGATCATCAGGAAAGCGCTGATCCAGATCACGACTCTTCTGGTGGCACGAATAATCAGGATCACAACGAGGACGGACATCATGGCCACTACCATCCTGTCTTCTCCTGCATCCTGATGGAATCCAGCCTCACGCTGGATATAGCCTTGTCCGGCGGACCGATTCTGTATCCGCCTGCGGCCTTCTTGTCCCACACCCCCCCGCTTCT
>NCHD01000149.1 GCA_002257045.1 Hydrogenophilales bacterium 16-61-112
GACATGAACGGCCTGCCGGACGCCATCTTCATCATCGACGTCGGTTACCAGAAGGGCACCGTGGTCGAGGCCAAGAAGCTGGGCATTCCGGTGATCGGCGTGGTCGATACCAATAACAGCCCGGAAGGCGTCGCGTACGTCGTTCCCGGTAATGACGACTCGGCACGCGCGATCCGTTTGTATGCCCGCGGCATTGCTGATGCGGCGCTCGAGGGGCGTGCCCAGATCCTGGGTGAGCTCACGGGCGGCGAAGAGTTCATTGAAGTGGAAGAAGAGGAAGGTGGCGTGGCTGCTGAATAAACGCGCCGCGCCGTAACATCGCCGGATTAACTACCGGCGATCATGTTTCAAAGGAGGGGCGTTTGCCCCTCTTTGTGCATGAGCTGATCGATTTGTTGAATTTAATTAATTAGGGAGTTGGGAAGATGGCTGAAATCACTGCGAGCATGGTTAAAGAGCTGCGCGAAAAAACAGACGCGCCGATGATGGATTGCAAAAAAGCCCTGTCAGAAGCTGAAGGCGACATGCAGAAGGCCGAAGAAATTCTGCGCGTACGTTTTGGTAACAAGGCCGCCAAGAGTGCTGGCCGTGTGGCAGCAGAAGGCGTAGTAGCCATCGCTATCAGTGCTGACGGCAAGTCGGCTTCGATGATCGAAGTCAACTGCGAAACCGATTTCGTGGCAAAGAACGATGATTTCTTGGCGCTTTCCAATGCGCTGGCCGAAATGATCCTGAGCGAAAGCCCCGCCGATGTGGCTGCGTTGTCTGCGCTTGCCTACCGCGGCACCACGGTGGAAGCGTTCCGCACCGAATTGGTCGGCAAGATGGGCGAGAACATGTCGGTGCGTCGTTTCGTGCGCCTGACCGGGCAGGGCAAGTTCGCCAGCTACATTCACAGCGGCAAGATTGGCGTGCTGGTTGACGTGACGGGAGACGAAGCGCTGGGTCGCGATATCGCCATGCACATCGCAGCGTCCAAACCCAAATCACTGGATGCATCTGGTGTGCCGCAGGAACTGCTGGACATGGAGCGCCGCGTTGCGATCGAGAAAGCCAAGGAAGCCGGCAAGCCGGAAGCCATGCTGGACAAGATCGCCGAAGGTACCGTGCAGAAATACCTCAAGGAAGTCACGCTGCTGTCGCAGCCCTTCGTCAAGGATGACAAGCAAACCGTCGAGCAGGTGCTGAAATCGAAAAACTCGCAGTGCCACGGCTTCACCATGTATGTGGTGGGCGAGGGCATCGAGAAGAAGGTCACCGACTTCGCGGCTGAAGTCGCCGCCGCCTCCAAGGTTTAACCGCCATGGCGCAGGCGCGTCGTATTTTGTTGAAGCTCTCCGGTGAGGCGCTCGGCGCGGATGCGTTCGGTTACCACGCGGAGACGCTAGCAGGCTTTGTTGCGCAGATTCGCGACGTGGTCGAACTGGGTGTGCAGGTCGGTATCGTCATCGGTGGCGGTAATCTTTTTCGCGGGGCGACGGGTGCGCTGTCCGGAATGGACCGCGTTACAGCCGACTCAATGGGTATGTTGGCGACGGTGATGAATGCGCTGGCGCTCAAGGATGCGTTAATGCGTGCGGGCGTGCCGGCACGGGTGCAGACGGCGGTGGCGATCACGCATGTGGGAGAAGCATTCGAACGCGACACCGCCGTGCGCCATCTGGAAACAGGCAGCGTGGTCATTTTTGGCGGCGGAACGGGCAATCCGTTTTTCACCACCGACACGGCGGCTGCACTGCGTGGCGCTGAAATCGGTGCGGATTTGTTGCTGAAAGCGACCAAGGTCGACGGGGTCTATACCGCCGACCCCAAGAAAGACGCCACGGCAACACGCTACGCCACGTTGAGCTTCGACGAGGCGATCCGCAAGAATCTCGCGGTGCTCGATACGGCCGCGTTCGCCCTGTGCCGCGAACAAAAGCTGCCGCTAGTCGTGTTCGATATTTTCAAGCCCGGTGCGCTGAAGCGCGTGGTGATGGGTGAAGACGAAGGAACGCGCGTCACGCCTTGAGCGCGTTTTTACGAAGGAAGGATAAACAATGGCTGAAATGACGATTGCGGAAATCAAACAGTCCGCCGAGCAGAAAATGGGCAAGTCGCTTGATTCTCTGAAAAGCGACCTGGCAAAAGTGCGAACCGGTCGCGCGCATACCGGCATCCTCGATCACGTGATGGTGGATTATTACGGCAGTCCGACCGCCGTGCCGCAGGTGGCTAACGTATCGCTGGT
>NCHD01000004.1 GCA_002257045.1 Hydrogenophilales bacterium 16-61-112
TCGACGGCGGGCGCGATGGCCTGAAAGGCGGCACGGCGGTCGGTTTCGGTCGCGACGTCTTCGCGCAGGCGCTGATAGACCTCCTGCGCATGCGCCATCGGGCTGACGCCGGCCGTATCGACTGCCTGCATGGTGGCAATCAGGTCGAAAATGTTGTTGAGCTGGGTTTGCGTGGCCTGCGCCTCGGCATCGCTTGTTTCGATGCGGGCAAGGCGGGCGATGCGCTTGACGTCGTCCGTTGAAAGGGACATGAAAACACCTGGTTGCTTACGGTAAATAAGCTCGTTAGGTTATCATAGCCCCCTTGTTTTTTCTGCCCTTTCGCCCGCCTGGCGCGGGCGTCGCCGCCACCATGTTCAAGTTCCTGACCAGCTATTTTTCAACCGACCTCGCCATCGATCTGGGTACTGCCAACACGCTGATTTATGTGCGCGACCGCGGCATCGTGCTGGACGAGCCTTCGGTGGTGTCGATCCGCACCGACTCGGTGGGCGGCAAGCGCACGGTGCAGGCGGTGGGCGCCGAAGCCAAGCAGATGCTGGGCCGCACGCCGGGCAACCTGCAGGCGATCCGGCCGATGAAGGATGGCGTGATCGCCGATTTCACCGTCACCGAGCAGATGCTCAAATATTTCATCAAGAAAGTGCACGACACGCGGATGTTCCGCCCGAGCCCGCGCATCATCATTTGCGTGCCGTGCGGGTCGACCCAGGTGGAGCGCCGTGCGATCCGCGAATCGGCGATCGGCGCCGGCGCGCGGCAGGTGTACCTGATCGAGGAGCCGATGGCGGCGGCGATCGGCGCCGGCCTGCCGGTGGCCGAGGCCACTGGTTCGATGGTGGTCGACATCGGCGGCGGCACCACCGAGGTCGGCGTGATCTCGCTCGGCGGCGTGGTGTATGCCAATTCGGTGCGCGTCGGCGGCGACCGCATGGACGAAGCCATCATCAGCTATATCCGCCGCAACTACGGCATGTTGATCGGCGAGGCCACTGCCGAGTCGATCAAGAAGAAAATGGGATCGGCCTTCCCCGGTGCCGAAGTGCTGGAAATGGAAGTGAAAGGCCGCAGCCTGGCCGAAGGCGTGCCGCGCAGCTTCAACGTATCGTCCAACGAAATCCTCGAAGCGCTGACCGAGCCGCTCAACGCCATCGTCAGCGCGGTGAAGATGGCGCTGGAGCAGACCCCCCCCGAACTCGGCGCCGACATTGCCGAAAAAGGCATGGTGCTGACCGGCGGTGGCGCGCTGCTGCGCGACCTCGACCGTCTTTTGATGGAAGAAACCGGGCTGCCGGTAATTGTTGCCGACGATCCCCTGACCTGTGTGGTGCGCGGTTGCGGTCGCGCGCTCGAGGAAATGGACAAACTGGCCTCGGTGTTCACCAACGAGTGAACCCGGCAAGGCGCAGCCACCCTGACGGCAGACGTTGATGGCAACGTCGAATCAGCTCATGTTCGCCCGCCAGCTGGGCGCGACTGCCCGCCTGTTGATCTGGTTGCTGGTGGGGCTGGCCTGCGTGATCGCCGATTCCCGTTATCACGCGCTCGAAGGCTTGCGCAGCGGGTTTTCGCTGCTGCTGCAACCGGTGCGCGAAACCTTGCGTGTTCCGGCCGATGTCGCCACCGAACTGGGGGGCTTCTTTACCCGTCACCGCCTGTTGCAAAACGAACGCGATGCCTTGCGCATTGAACGTGCAAGCCTGCTGGCGAGCGTCCATGCCGGGCGCGAGATCAGCCGCGAAAACGCCGAGTTGCGCGCCTTGCTGAAGTTACAGACGCGTCCCGGCCAGCAGCTGGTGCATGCGGCCATGCTCTATCGGGGGCATGACTGGTTTGCCCAGCAACTGGTGCTGGATCAGGGCGGGCGCGCAAAACTCCGCCCCGGCTTGCCGGTGGTCGATGCCAGTGGCCTGGTGGGGCAGTTGAGCCAGGTCTACGCGAGTAGCAGCGAGGTCACGCTGGTGAGCAGCCCCAATCAGTTAACCCCGGTGTTCATTGAACGCACCGGCCAGCGTGGCCTGGTGGAGGGCAGTGGACGCGGTGTTCTCGAACTCAAATACATGCCGGGCAATGCCGATGTGCGGGTCAATGACCGCTTGATGACCTCTGGTATCGACCGGGTATATCCGGCCGGGATACCGGTGGCGCGCGTCACCCGCGTGACGCATTCGCAATCGGGGCCCTATTTGCGGGTGGCCTGCGCGCCGTTGGCCGGCCTGGACCGCGCGCGCGCCGTGCTGGTGTTGCGCGCCGACCCGCCGGTCGTGCAAACGCCGTTGCCGCCAAAGGACAAGAAACCATGAGCGCGGCACCTACGAGCGGCAGCTGGCGACGCATTCTGGGCAGCCTGACCCTGGCCTTGCTGCTGGAGCAGCTGCCGTGGTCGGGTTGGGCGCTGGCGCTGCGGCCGGATTTTTTGCTGATCGGCGTGTTGTTCTGGACGTTGCATCAGCCTGCGCGCATCAGTTTTGGCGCGGCGTTTCTGGCCGGTTTGCTGGCTGATTTCCAGAATGGCGGCGTGTTCGGCCAGCATGCCATGCCGTATGTGGTCGGCGTCTATCTGGTGCTGATTTTTCGCCTGCGCTTGCTGCAGTTCGACCCGCTGCGCCAGGCCGCCCAGCTGCTGCCCATGTTCCTGCTGGTGCAGTTGCTGTTGCTGCTGATCGGCTGGCTGGCCGGCAACCCGCCTTCTGACTGGAGCGTCATGTTGCCGGTTGCGAGCAATAGCATGATGTGGCTGGTGCTGGTGGGCGTGCTGCGGCTATGGCACGGCAAGGGCATGCAGGACCGGGCATGAGGCGGCCTACTCCGCTCAAGAATCTGGATCGTGAACTGGCGGGTTTTCACGGACGCCTGAAAGTCGGTGCGGTTTTCGTGGCGATACTGGCGACCCTGTTGCTGGCGCGGGGCTTTTATCTGCAGATCACGCAGCACGATTACTACACCGGGCGTGCCGAAAGCAATCGCATTTCGCAGGTGCCGATCGCACCCAATCGCGGGCTGATACTCGACAGCAAAGGCCGTGTGCTGGCAGAAAATTATTCCGCCTATACGCTGGAAGTCACCCGTGGGCATATCGGGAACCTGGAGACCACCCTGACCAAGGTGGGTAAGCTGATCGAGATTACGCCGGGCCAGTTGCGCCGGTTTCGCCGCCTGCTCGCCGAATCGCACGAGTTCGAGACGGTGCCGTTGAAAAGCAAGCTGAGCGACGAGGAAGTGGCGATTCTGGCAGCCAACCGCTATCGCCTGCCGGGGATCGAGGTCAAGGCGCGTCTGTTCCGCAATTATCAGGCGGGCCACGGGATGGCGCACGTGGTGGGCTTTATCGGCCGCATCAATGACCGCGACCTGAAGCGGCTGCGCGAGGCCGGGCGTGAGGAGAACTATCAGGGCGGCGCGCATATCGGCAAGACCGGGCTCGAGCAGAGTTACGAAACCCTGCTGCACGGCCGTACCGGCTTCGACCAGATGGAGACCGATTCAAGCGGCCGCGCAGTCCGCGTGTTGTCGCGCATTCCGCCGGTCCCGGGCAAGGATTTGCGGCTGTATCTTGACCGCGACCTGCAGGAAGTGGCCGAACACGTATTCGGTGAGTATCTGGGCGGCCTGGTTGCGCTCGACCCGAATACCGGCGGGGTGCTGGCGCTGGTGAGCAAGCCGGGCTTCGACCCCAACCTGTTCGTCGACGGCATCGACCCGGAAACCTGGAAATCGCTCAACGAATCGCCCGATCGGCCGATGGTCAACCGCGTGCTGCGCGGAATTTATCCGCCCGGTTCGACGATCAAGCCCTTCATGGCGCTGGCGGGTCTGGAGCTGGGCTTGCGCAAGCCGTCCGACGCGATCAACGACCCGGGTTATTACAGCCTGCCGCGCAGCAGCCACCAGTACCGCGACTGGAAAAAAGGCGGCCATGGCGTGGTCGACCTGAGCAAATCGATCGCCCAGTCGTGCGACGTCTACTACTACCGGCTGGCGGTCGACATGGGGATTGACCGCATGCACGACTATCTTGCGCAGTTTGGGCTGGGTGAAAAATCCGGCATCGATCTCGACGGCGAATCGGCGGGCCTGCTGCCTTCGCGCGAGTGGAAGCAGCGGCGCTTCAAGCAGCCCTGGTATCCCGGCGAAACGGTGATCGCAGGGATTGGCCAGGGTTTTCATCTCACCACGCCGCTGCAGCTGGCCGTGGCGACCGCCATGATCGCCAACGGCGGCAAGCGTATCGAGCCCCGGCTGGTGCAGTCGGTGCGCGACCCGCTGACGCGCGCGTGGCAGGCCCAGCCTGTTGCAACCCGGAAGCAGCTGGCCATCGATCCCGACAATCTGGCAGCGGTGCGCGCAGGCATGATGGCCGTGATGCAGCCCGGCGGCACGGCATCGCGCGCCGCCGCCGGCGCCGCCTACACGATCGCCGGCAAGACAGGTACCGCGCAGGTGGTGGGAATCAAGCAGGGCGCGCGTTACGACGCAGGCAGTCTGGCGCGCAAGCATCGTGACCACGCCTTGTTCATCGCCTATGCGCCGGTCGAAAACCCCACCATCGCGATCGCGGTCATGGTGGAAAACGGCGAGCATGGCGGCTCCACTGCTGCGCCCATGGCCCGCGCGGTGATGGATTACTACCTGACCGGAAAACGCCCCGGTAACATGAATCTGGGAGCAATCGATGCCACAGAATAGCCATTGGATTCTGCGCCGGCTGGGTCATCTCGACGGCATTCTGCTGACCCTGGTGGTGGTGCTGCTGGGGGTGAGCCTGGCGATGGTGGCGAGCGCGTCAGGCCAGAGCCCCGCGCGCATCAGCGGCCATCTCATCAATATCGGCCTCGCGCTGTCAGTGATGGTGGTGATGGCCAACGTGCCGCCGCACATCCTGTCCAAAGTGGGACCGCCGCTCTATGTGGCTGGCGTGACCTTGCTCATCGGCGTGGCCTTGTTCGGCGAAATCCGCAACGGCGCGCGGCGCTGGCTCAACCTTGGCTTTGCGTTCCAGCCGTCCGAACTGCTGAAGCTGGCGCTGCCGCTGATGCTGGCCTGGTACTTCCAGCGCAACGAAGGCGGCTTGCGCGGCAAGCATTTTTGGGTGGGCGGGGCGTTGCTGCTGGTGCCCTTCCTCCTGATTCTGCGTCAGCCGGACCTGGGCACTGCGCTGATGATCGGTGCGTCAGGTTTTTACCTGCTGTTTTTTGCCGGCTTGTCGTGGAAGGTGATTGCCGGCGGTGGCGCGCTGGCCGGCGCGAGCCTGCCTCTGGTGTGGATCCTGATGCACGACTACCAGCAGCGTCGCGTGCTGACCTTGCTCGACCCGACCTCCGATCCGCTGGGCGATGGTTACCACATCATTCAATCGACCATTGCGATCGGTTCGGGTGGCTTGTTCGGCAAGGGCTGGATGCAGGGCACGCAAAACCAACTCGACTTCGTTCCCGAGCGCACGACGGATTTCATCTATGCTGTATTTGGCGAGGAATTCGGCTATGTCGGCACGATCCTGCTGGTCGGGCTTTATCTCGCCATCGTCGCGCGCGGGCTGGTTATTGCGGCGCGCGCCCCCACATTGTTTGGACGCTTGATGGCCGCAACGCTGAGCCTGAACCTGTTCACCTATGCCTTCGTCAACATGGGCATGGTTTCGGGCATTTTGCCGGTGGTCGGCGTCCCGTTGCCGCTGATGAGCTATGGTGGCACGGCGTTCATCACCCTGCTGCTGGGCGTGGGCATCATCATGAGCGTGGCGACACATCGCCAGCTCAACAAAACCTGACGAGGTAAAATGACCCGATGAAAACGATCCTGATTTCTGCTTCGGTCGCAATCACCCTGGTGCTGGCCGGTTGCAGCAGCGGCCCAACGGTCGGCGACAAAAAAAACCCGGACCCAGCCAAGAGCGCCAAGAAAGGCGGCTATTACCTCGACGACGGCCCCGATGCCTCGCCACCGCCCGACCTCGCCGCCATTCCGGACGCAGTGCCGCGTGCCGAGCCGTTGCACCGTTTTGCCAACCGCCCCTACGAAGTGATGGGCAGTCGTTATGTGCCTCAGAGCGAGCGCCGCGCGCACAGCGAAGAAGGCGTTGCATCGTGGTATGGCAAGCGGTTTCACGGCAGAAAAACCGCCTCGGGCGAACGCTACGACATGTATGCGATGACTGCGGCACATCCGACCTTGCCGATCCCGAGTTACGTGCGGGTCACCTCGCTCGCCAATGGCAAAAGCGTGGTGGTGCGGATCAACGACCGCGGGCCGTTTCACAGCAAGCGCATTATCGATCTGTCGTATGTCGCCGCGAGCAAGCTCGGCTACATCGGCAAGGGCAGCACCCGGGTGCGGGTGGAAAGTCTCGATTCGGCGGCCTACGACACGACGGGCGAAGCCATCGAACAAGGCCTTTATTTGCAGGTAGGGGCTTTTTCCAGCCCCGGCAACGCCCAGCAATTGCTGGCGCGCCTGACGCGTGAGCTCGAGCTCGACGACCAGCAGACGCGCGTCGTCCTGACCGGCAAGCTGCACCGTGTGCAGCTCGGTCCGTATCCCAGCGATGACGCCGCCCAAGCGGAACGCGGCCGGGTGCAGGACCGCCTTGCCTTGAATGCCATTCTGGTCCGGCGCGATTGAGCCGGCCATGTTGAGCGCACGTTTTTACCTTGTCTTGATCGGGCTTTTTTTTGCGCTTACGGCATGGGCTGCGCCCACCGGCATGACTGCGCGGGCCTGGGTGTCGATCGATGCGGTAACCGGCCGCGAGCTGGCGGCGCATCAAGCCGATTTGCCCCTGGCTCCGGCTTCCCTGACCCAGTTGATGACGGCTTATGTACTGCTGGGCGACATCAGGAAAAACAAGCTGAGCCTCGGCGAAATGCTCAGCGTGCCGCCCGCGGCCGAACAGGTGGACGGCGCGCGCGTCTTCCTCAAGGCGGGCGAGCAGATCAGCGTCGACACCCTGCTGCAGGCGATGCTGGTGCACTCTGCCAGCGACGCCACGTTGACGCTGGTGACGGCAGTCGACGGCAGCGAAGCGGCGTTTGTGGAGCGCATGAATAGTGAAGCAAAACGCCTTGGCATGAGCAAGACCCGCTTCATGAATGCCACCGGCCTGACCGAGCCGGGGCACGAGTCGAGTGCACGTGACCTGGCGATACTGGGGCGGGCGTTGGGTCGCGACTTTGCCAATCGCCAGACGTTTTTCACGCAGAAGGAACTGGTTTTCAAGGGCGTCACCTATTACAACGCCAATCGCCTGCTGTGGCGCGACCCTGCGGTGAATGGCCTGAAGGTCGGCCGCACCGCGCAGGCGGGATATTGCAGCGTGGCCTCGGCGCAACGCGGAGACCAGCAACGCATCGCGGTGGTGCTGGGCGCGCGCAGCGACGCGCTGCGTACCCAGGACGCGCTGAAGCTTCTGAACGATGGCTTCGAGAACTTCGACAGTGTGCTGCTGTATCGCGCCCGGCAGCCGGTCAAGGTGGTCAAGTTGTACCGCGGCATCAGCGATTCGGTGGCGCTGGGATTTGCGCAGGACTTGCACGTGTTGATCCCGCACGGCAGCGCTGCGCGGATCAAGGCGCAGGTCATCACCCAGCAGCCGGTACTGGCGCCGCTGCGCAAGGGGCAGCGCATGGGCAGCCTGCGCCTGACACTCGATGGCAAGCCGCTGGGAGAATTTGCGCTGGTGGCGCTGCAGGGCGTGAGCGTGTCCGGCATTTTTGGTCGGGCCTGGGATTCGATCCGGCTGATGGTGGAGTGATGAACGTCTATCTGGATGGGCAATTCCTGCCCCTGGCCGACGCGAAAGTGTCACCACTCGACCGCGGCTTTGTGTTCGGCGATGGCGTGTACGAACTGGTTCCGGTGTATTCGCGCAAGCCGTTCCGTCTGGAGGAACACCTGCGCCGCCTGCAGGGCAGCCTCGACGGCATCCGTCTGGCCAACCCGCATGGTGTGGCGCGATGGCGCGAGCTGGTCGAGCAGTTGATAGCGCTGCAGGATTTCAACGACCAGTCGGTTTACCTGCAGATCACGCGCGGCGTGGCGCCGCGCGATCAGGCTTTTCCGCTTGGCGTGGCGCCGACCGTGTTCATGTTCTCCCAGCCGCTGGTGAGCGCAACGCAGGCGCAGAAAGAGGCCGGCGTGTGTGCGATCACGGCGCGGGACATCCGTTGGGGGCGCTGCGATATCAAGGCCGTCTCGCTGCTCGCCAATGTGCTGGCACGCCAGCAGGCGGTGGAAGCCGGGTGTGCCGAAACCGTGATGCTGCGCGACGGCTTTTTGAGCGAAGGCGCGGCGAGCAATATTTTTGCGGTGAAAAACGGCGTGTTGCTGGCACCGCAGCCCTCCCCGCTGATTCTGACCGGCATCACCTACGACGTGGTGCTCGAACTCGCTGCCGCGCATGGCATTCCGTCCGAACTGCGGGCGATCAGCGAAGCCGAACTGCGCGGCGTGGACGAATTGTGGATGACGTCGTCTACCAAGGAAATCATGCCGATCGTGCGTCTCGATGGCGCGCCGGTCGGCGACGGCAAACAAGGGCCGATGGCGCGGCAGATGGATGCGCTGTACCAGCAATTCAAACAACAGGTGATGCGCGCATGAGCGAGGAAACCCTGCTCGAGTTTCCGACCGATTTTCCGGTCAAGATCATGGGTGAGCGGCGCGTGTCTCCCAGCGGAGGCGAAGAATTCGCGCAGACCATGATCGAACTGGTGCAGCGCCATGCGCCCGATTTCGATCCTGATACCGCCGAAATTCGCGTATCGAGCAAAGGCCATTACCTGAGCGTGACCTGTGTCGTTCGTGCCACGTCCAAAGCTCAGCTTGATTCGCTGTATCTCGAGATCACCGCGCATCCGTGGGTGAAGATGGCGCTGTGAGGAGTCAGAGGTCAGTGGTCAGGGGGCAGGGAGGTGAGGCGATCGTGCGCAGCCTGGGGCGGGTCGAGTACGAACCGACCTGGCGGGCGATGCAGGAATTCACGGCGCGGCGTACGCCTGACACGGCGGACGAGATATGGCTGCTGGAGCATCCGCCGGTTTACACCCAGGGCCAGGCGGGCAAGCCCGAGCACCTGATCGCCGCCACCGCCATCCCTGTCGTGCCGATTGATCGCGGTGGGCAGATCACCTATCACGGCCCGGGACAGATCGTCGCCTATGTGCTGGTCGATCTGCGGCGGCGTGGTTATGGCATCCGTGAACTGGTCACGCGGATGGAGCAGGCCGTGATCGATGTGCTGACCGGAGTGGCAGTGGCCGCCACCCGGCAGGCAGGCGCGCCGGGGGTGTACGTGGCGGGCGCAAAAATTGCCGCGCTGGGACTGCGCGTCAAGCAGGGTTGCACCTATCACGGCCTGGCACTGAATGTGGACATGGACTTGCAGCCGTTTTCCGCAATCAATCCCTGCGGGTATGCCGGCATGCAGGTCACGCAATGCCGCGACCTTGGCGTCAGCGAGTCGCTGCCGGCTTTGGCGCAAGCTGTCGAACTCGCCTTGCGCCGAACGATCTATTCTTGACTGATTTAGTCGGTTATTAGTATTCTTGCGGCTTCTATTGGAGTTATTTATGACCACCGACACCCTGCCGTCCGATCCCAAGCTGCTGATGCGTTCGATCATCCAGCGCATCGCCACCGGTCCCGACCTGTCGAAAGACATCAGCCGCACCGAGGCGCACCTGGGTACCAAGGCCATCATCGACAACATGATCGATCCGGTTCAGGTCGGGATTTATTTCATTGCCTTGCGGATGAAGCGCGAGACCATGGACGAAAACCGCGGCGTGCTCGATGCCGTGCTGGATACTACGCTCCGCGTGACGGCCGAGGTGGACGAGGTGGTCGATATCGGTGATCCGTACGACGGCTATACCCGCTGCCTGCCTGCTGCACCGTTTCTCGGTCCGTTACTGGCAGAGCTGGGCGTGCATGTGGTGTCGCATGGTCTCGACAAGGTGGGGCCCAAGTTCGGCGTGACGGTGCGCCATGTGCTGGAAGCCGCGGGGGTGCCGGTGAACCTGACGCCGGTCGAAGCCGCCGCGCGTCTGAGCGACCCGGCCCTCGGCTGGAGTTATGTCGACCAGGCGCAATCCAACCCCGGCATGCACAAGCTGATTCCGCTGCGCACGCAGATGATCAAGCGTCAGGTGCTGACCACGGTGGAAGTGTTGTCGAAGCCGATCGCCGGCAAGAAGCTGACCCATTTCATCACCGGCTACGTGCACAAGCCCTATCCGCCAGTGTATGCCGATCTTGCCCGGGTGGCCGGATTCGACACTGCCTGCATCGTGCGCGGCGTCGAGGGCGGGGTGATCCCGTCGCTGCGCCAGACCGGCAAATATTTCCACTATCACGACCGTGCCGAGGAAATCGAGGCCAGCATCGATCCGGTTGCGCTCGGCATCGACCAGCCAGTACGCGCTGTGCCGCTGCCCGGCAGTGTGGCGGGCGAAGCGGGCGAGGACGAAATTGTCGCTGCCATCGACATCAAGGCCACGGCACGCGCTGCCGCCGAGGCCGGGATTCTGGCGCTCAAGGGCGACAAGGGCGCGACCTACGACTCGCTGGTGCTGGCCGGCTCGATCGTCCTGCTCCACGTCGGCAAAGCCGCCAGCGTGGCCGATGCGGCGCTGCAGATTCGCGCAGTGCTGGATTCCGGCCGCGCCGTGGCACGGGTGAAGTGATGGCTGAATATGTCGCTATTGCCGCCGCCGATGAGCTCAAGCCGGCGCAGATGAAGCGCGTTGTCGTCGACGGCAAAAAGTTGCTGCTGTGCAACTCGAACGGCACGCATTATGTCGTCGATGAAATGTGCACTCACGAGGATTACTCGCTATATCTGGGCTGCATCAAGGACGGCAAGATCAAGTGTTCGCTGCATGGCAGCTACTTCGATCTGACCACCGGCCAGCCTACCTGCGATCCGGCGGACGAACCGATCAAGACCTATCCGGTGAAGCTCGAAGCCGGTCAGGTGTGGGTACAGGTCTGATTACTTCTTGAGCAGGTCGCGGATCGCCTGCTCGATCTGCGGGTGATCGAATTCGCGACCGCCGATGGCACTGGCGACAATGCGCCCCCGCTGGTCGATCAGATAGGTGGTCGGTAGCCCCGACACTTTCCAGACTTGCAAGCTGCGGCTCTGGCTGTCGAGCAGGATGGGAAAGTTCAGCGTGGCGTCGAGTTGGCTGGCGAAACTGTTGATGGTGTCTGCGTCCTCGCCGACATTGATCGCTAATACGCTAAAGGCTTCGTTTTTGAGCGCTTGCGACAAGCGTTCCATTGACGGCATTTCGCGTCGGCAGGGCGGACACCAGGTGGCCCAGAAGTTGACAAGCACCACGCGTCCCTTCAGTTGCGCCAGGTCGTGCGGTTTGCCGTCGAGGTCTTTTAACTTCAATGCCGGGGCGGGCTGGGGCGCTTGACGGGTCAAGCTGTGTGACAAGGCCGGCGGGGCGGCTGAACAAGGGTTTGCCGCGGCCATGCCCAGCGAAAAAACCATGACCAGCGCCTGCAAGTGCATTCGATTACGACTCTTCATCTGCACACCTCACTTGTTTAAGGCTGTCTGAATGGTGCTTTCCGTCAGTGCGCCAGGCAAAGTGGAGATCGAAACTTGCGCCGCGCGCCACACGGTAGGCGGTCATCCCCTGGTTCCAGTCGCCCGGTGAAAAAGTCTGCGTGGCGGGGAACTGTGCCCAGGCGAAGGCGATGCGAGCAGGCTCGGCAACGCCGTGTTGTTTCCAGATGCGTTCCCATGCGGCCTTGCTGCGAATGGGGCGCGGAGCCTGGCCTGCAACGACATAGCGCCAGTCGGCCAGACGGTGCTGGATCGGCGTGTTGCCGAGGTTGCGCACCACAGTCATGAAGACGCATTCGGCGGCGTAGCGTTCTGACATCGCAGCAGAAAACCCGCGTGCCTGGTAAAAGGCACGCGCCTGATCCGGGCTGATCTGGGTCAGCTGCAACTGGATGCCGCCGGTTTCGATTTGCCAGGTGGCCAGTCCGGTTTCCGCGTCCACACTAAAGTCGGCAGCGCTCGCTGCCACACTCCACACAGCCAAAAGGGTCAGGGCGGCGAATCGCATAGGCTAAAATCCCCAGAGTTGAATTCCCAACGTTGTCCCGAGCAGATTATGGCAGACCCCATTCAACACAAGGGTGCGGCAAAAACCGCGCGCATCCCGATCAAGATCGTGCCGCAGGAGCGCATGCGTCTGCCGCCGTGGATTCGCGCCAAGGCGCCGAGCCTGCCAAATGTCGCACGGCTGAAGGGCATTCTGCGCGAGGCGAAGCTGCACACCGTGTGCGAAGAAGCCTCCTGTCCCAATCTGGGCGAATGCTTTGGCCACGGCACTGCGACCTTCATGATCCTGGGCGACCTGTGTACCCGGCGCTGCCCGTTCTGCGATGTCGGCCACGGCACGCCGCTGCCACCGGACGTCGACGAGCCGCGCCACCTGGGCGAAACCATTGCGATGATGGCGCTGAAATATGTGGTGATCACCAGCGTCGATCGCGACGATCTGCGCGACGGCGGAGCGCAGCATTTCATCGACTGCATCCGCGCCGTGCGCGAGTTGTCGCCGGCGACGCGGATCGAAATCCTGACGCCGGACTTTCGCGGTCGTCACGACCGTGCGCTCGATATTTTTGACGCCGCGCCACCCGACGTGATGAACCACAATCTTGAAACCGTGCCGCGCCTGTACAAGGCGGCGCGCCCGGGCGCCGATTACGCGCATTCGCTCAAATTATTGAAAGACTTCAAGGCGCGCCATCCCTCTGTGCCGACCAAGTCTGGTCTGATGCTGGGACTGGGTGAGGAAGACGACGAGATCCTGCAGGTGATGCGCGATCTGCGCGCCCATGAGGTCGACATGCTGACGCTGGGGCAATACCTGCAGCCCTCGCAACACCATTTGCCAGTATTGCGCTTCGTGACGCCGGAACGCTTTGCCCAGTTCGAGCAGGAAGCGCTGACGATGGGTTTCAAGCACGCCGCGTGCGGCCCAATGGTGCGATCGAGTTACCACGCCGACCAGCAGGCGGCGGGGGTGTAACTTACTTGGCGCGTTGCGTGGGGATGGGCCGATTGCGCCCCGTCCAGACCAATGCGACCAAACCCAGAAGCATCAGGTAGATCATTGAAGGTTCGGGTACGGCAGCTCTGGTTAAGCCAACCGTTCGCGACGGCGGCTGACTGGCGCCCGGCTCCGCTAGCACTTCAGGCAGGGCCGAGGGCAGGATGAACTGGCTGATTGGCGCGTCCGGTCCAGATGGAAACGCCAATATGAGTGGTTCGAACTGAGCCGGCGGGTTGCCGGGCAAGGCCTCAGGCTGTTCATTTCGCGGTACTTCCGATGGAGGCGATGCCGGTGCGCCTGCCTCGCCAGGGCCGTTCTGGTCGGCCGGCGTGTCGGTGCTCGGACGCGCCGCCTGTTCGGGCAGAGCCGTCACGTTTTCAGGGGAGGGGTTTTGCGGCACGTTTCGTGGATCGCCCGGGGGAAGTGTCGTCGGCAAGCCGGCGTCGTTCGGGTTTTTATGGTCGATAGGATCAACGGGCTTCGCGAGGTGTGTCGGACAAGGACTCCCCCCCGGCAGCAACGCATTGGGTGATTCGCTATCGGGTGCGGAGACCGCGGCGGGTGTGCAATTGAGCTGTTCGCCGGGGGTACGCGGTAGCAGTGGGATATGGCCGTTCGTGGGCGGAGAGGTTGGATTGCCATCCGGCAGCGAAGCTTTGGGTGGAAGTCCGCCGTGACTAGGGCCAGGCAGAACGGGTGAACCGTGGCGAGGACCGAAGTGTGGCGACGAACCCGCTCCCGGCCCGCGCCCGCCGTCGCCAGACAGGTCGAGAGACGGCGAGGCAGATGCCGATCCGCGCCCGACTGCGCGGCTGTCAGCCGCCGGAAATTCGGCCAGCACCACTTGTAGCAGGTGTCCTTCGACCTCGATGTGGGCGATGTCCAGTGCAGATGCGCTATTGTGAGCCAGGCGGGTGGGGGCCATCGCCACAGTGGCTGCCTTGAGGGCGGGCGAAGCGGGAGAGGGCAGTTGCGTGACGAGCCCGCCAACCAGTACGGAGGCAGCAGCGGCACTGGAAATGATTTTTCCAGACGGGCTGAGCAAGGCGGAAAGCGTGAGTCCCAACGCGCCGATTTTGCGTGCACGAGGATAGGGGGAGGGTGGAGTCATGGTCGGGTGCCTTGATTATCAGTATTGATGGCAGCTTCGAGCCATTACGCAAGAGTTGCATTTGTTCCGTCAATGTACTGATGCAACCCAATGATCCGGATTTCGTACCTGGACGAGACACACGGTCAACCCGATAGCCTGATAACAGCAAGGCCTATGCCGTGAATTAAATTTGTCATTCATGGCATTGATTTGTTAAGGATTTAAATTAATAACGCTGCGAAGTAGCAGTCGTCAAATCGAAAAGTGTAAAGTTCTTCGACATTTGAGCGGCATAACGGGCTGGTTTGCCTTGATCGCACCTGGCTGCCCTTCCCTTTGCGGGTGTCTGCGCTCACTCAGGGGGTAAAACCGGTCCCGAATAGATCCATCGTGCTGAGCGACGGGCTGTAAGCCTACTTCAGAAGCCGCTTGCGCGTCAGTGCCAGCGCAATGACATAACCCAGACTGCCGTAGATCAATAAGGCAGTCACGTGCAGCGCAACGCTGTCGGGCATGCGTCCGACCACCAGCGGCCGCGCCAGATCGATGGCGTGGCTGAGCGGCAGCCAGGCGGAGACGCTTTGCAGCAGCGGCGGCAGTTGTGACACAGGGAAGAATACGCCGCACAGCAACACCATCGGCGTGATCACCAGGGTGAAGTAATAGAGAAAAAAGTCGTAGCTCGGTGACACCGCATTCATTACCAGACCCATGCCGCCGAAGCAGAAGCCGACCAGTGCGACGACCGGAATGATCCACAGCGTCATCCAGAAATTGCCGAACAGCCCCAAGCCCCAGATCACCGCAAGGATCGCCACGCCGGAGAGCAGGCTCTTCGACGTCGCCCAGGTCAGTTCCCCCAGCATCACGTCGTCAAGCGTCATCGGTGCGTTGAGGATGGCGTCCCAGGTGCGCTGCACGTGCATGCGCGAAAAACTCGAATACAACACCTCAAAGGTGGCGGCATTCATCGTGCTGTAAGCCACCGTTCCCGCAGCAAGAAAATTCAGATAAGGCATGCCGCCGACATCCGGCAGCAGGCTGCCGAGGCCGAAACCGAGGCCGAGCATGTACAGCATCGGGTCGGCCAGATTGCCGAGGATGGACGGGATGGCGAGCTTTTTCCACACCAGATAGTTGCGCTGCCACACCGGAATGAAGCGCCACGATAGCTGGGGAAAACGCAGGTGTTTAATCACGCAGGTCTCTCCCCGTCAGTTTGAGGAAAACATCCTCGAGGTTGGAGGGGCGGTGGATGTAGCGCAAGGCGGGTACCCGTTTCAGCGCGTCGATCACGCTGTCGGGGGTGCCGGTGTAGCAGAAAAGGGTTTCACCGACGGTTTCGTGGCGCAGGCACAGCGTTGCAGCATGCGTGCGGGTCCAGTTGGCGAGCCCATCGCCAAAGACTTCGACCACTGCGGGTTCGATATGCGCTTCGATCAGCGCGCGTGGCGCGCCTTCGACCACCATGCGGCCATGATCGAGGATGGCCAGACGGTCGGCCAGTCGTTCGGCTTCGTCCATGAAATGCGTGGTCAGCACGATGGTCTTGCCTTCGGCGATCAGCCGACGCAAGCCCTGCCAGATGAGATGGCGCGCCTGCGGGTCGAGGCCGGTGGTGGGCTCGTCGAGAAACAGGATGTCGGGATCGTGCACCAGCGCGCGAGCCAGCGTCAGCCGCCGTTTCATGCCGCCGGAAAGCTGCGTAATCTGAGCGTCGGCCTTGCTTGCCAGGCCGGCAAAGTCGAGCAGCATGGGCACCCGCGCGGTGACGGCGGCGCGGCTCATGCCGAAATAGCGGCCATAGGCGAGCAGGTTTTCGCGCACCGAGAAATCCGGGTCCAGGTTGTCCATTTGCGGCACGATGCCGACTTTCATCCGGGCTGCGCGGGCCTGTTGCGGCACCGCGATACCGGCAATTTCGATGCTGCCACTGTCCGGCTCGGTCAGCCCGAGCAGCAGGCGCAAGGTGGTGGTTTTGCCCGCGCCATTGGGGCCCAGCAGGCCAAAGCATTCACCGCGCCGGACGCTCAGGTCGAGGCCGCGCACCACTTCGGTGTCGCCGTACTTTTTGGTGAGGCCGCGCACTTTCAGCATGGACAGGACTCCGTGAAAGCCTGTCTCAACTCGCTGAGTTTGCCGTGAAAAAAGTGTCCGGCATTGGGGATGACCTTGACCGTTATCTGCTGTTGTTCGGCCCAGTGCAGCATCGCAGCAGGCGGGATCAGTTCGTCGGCGTCGCCATAAATCAGCACGCTGTCGGGCGGCACCGGGTCGAATGCATACATCGTGACGGCCGGTGCGACAAGAATCAGGCGACGCGCATCGAGTTGCTGGCGCAGGCGATGCTGCACGAAGGCGCCGAACGAAAAACCCGCCAGCGCCCAAGGCAGGTTCGGATAGCTGGCTTCGACAAAGCGGGCGACCGCTAGCAGGTCTTCGGTTTCACCCATCCCCGCATCGTAGATGCCGTCGCTCATGCCGACGCCGCGAAAGTTCGGCCGCACGCTGACCCAGCCCGCTTCGTTGGCCGCCTTGGCCAGCGTGGTCACCACCTTGTTGTCGAGCGTGCCGCCGTGCAGTGGGTGAGGGTGGGCCACCAGCAGCAGGCCGCGGCGTTCGCCCTCCGGGTCGTCGATGACGGTTTCCAGCTTGCCGACGGCAACGGGGATGCGGAGTTTGTAGCGCTTCACGGGGTGCGGATCATTTCAACTGCAGGCGTTCGACGATGCGTCCCTGTTTGAGGTGCACCTCGAATATTTCGTCGATATCGGACTCGTCCACATAGGTGTACCAGATTGCTTCGGGGTAGATCACGATCACTGGGCCTTCGTTGCAGCGATCGAGGCAGCCTGCGCTGTTGATGCGACATTTGCCGACACCCGTGAGATGGGCATGCTTGGCTTTTTTCTTCAGGTAGTCGCGCATCCGCTGTCCGCCGGATGCGCCGCAGCAGGCGGCACCGTCGTCGCGCTGGTTGGTGCAGAAAAACACGTGATGGGAGAAATACGGCTTAGTCATCTGTTCGTTCCATATATTGAGTAGCATTTTCATGCGCCTGGTCTGCCGGATATTTGCGGGCGTTGATCACCAGCTTGTCGGCTGCGGCGTCCAGCAAATCGATGTCGAGCAGATCGGCCAGTCGCGTCAGATAGATCAACACATCGGCGATTTCCTGGCGTACCGCTTCGTGCTGTGCCGGGCTCAGGTTCTGGCTTTGTTCTGCCGTCAGCCATTGAAACGGCTCCAGCAGTTCCGCGGCTTCGACGCTCAGCGCCATCACCAGGTTTTTGGGCGTGTGAAAGATTTCCCAGGCGCGCGCCTCGGCAAAGGCACGTATCTGTTGACGCAAGGTTTCGAGCGAGTCGATGGCAGGTCGATTCATGAGCCGCATGATACCCCGGCAGGGGGCGAGCTTTTGACGCTTTTGGCGAGCAATCGTCATGACCCTGCTGGCATAAGCGATCACTGGGTGGGCGGGGCTCATGGTAACGCCACTTTGGGTATCTGGTGCGGGCCTTGCTTACTGTGAACCCTGATGGCTTTGCAGCATGAAGTCGAAATTTCAATTCGCTCAGGCATAATCGCGGCGGATAGCTTGCTTAATTAGAGGGAGGGTGGACGCATGCATACAATCAATACACTCATCGCACGCATCGGCGTTGTGTTTGCAATCGTGGCCATGGCGGGCTGCTCCAGCACCCCGACTTACCCGCCCGCGCCTGCGCAGGTCACTGAGCGTGACTGGAACTATCAGCTGGGGCCGGGCGATTCGGTGAGCGTGTTCGTGTGGCGTAATCCAGAAGTGTCGGGCAGTTTTCCGATTCGCCCGGACGGCAAGATGACCATGAACCTGATCGAGGACCTGCAGGCTTCCGGCAAGACGCCCAGCCAGCTGGCGCGCGATATCGAGAAGGCGCTGTCGAAATACATCCAGGAGCCCATTGCGACCGTGATCGTAGGCGGCGGCATCGGTCCCTATGACCAGCAGATCCGGGTCGTTGGCGAAGCCAGCAAGCCGCAGGCGCTGGGCTATCGCGAAAACATGAGTCTGATCGATCTGATGATTGCCGTAGGCGGGCTGACCGACTTCGCGGACGGCAACAAGGCTTACCTGCAACGGATCGCGCCTGATGGTAAGCGCATCCAGCTGGGCGTGCGTCTCGAGGACCTCATCCGCAATGGCGATATCACGGCCAATGCCGACGTTCGTCCGGGCGATGTCCTGGTCATTCCCGAAAGCCTGTTCTGATCGTCAACACACCGTCAGCTGGCGGTGTGTTTGTTTTGGTGGGATAGAGACTCTGCATGGATCAAGTACTGCAACAAATTTTAGGGTACGCCAAAGCCACCTGGCAGCGGCGTTGGTGGGGCGTGGCGGTAGCCTGGCTGACGTGCATCGTTGGCTGGACCTGGGTCATGACGATTCCTGATCGCTATGAGGCGTCGTCGCGGGTGTATGTCGACACGCAGACCCTGCTCAAGCCGCTGCTGCAAGGCCTGACGGCCGAGCCCAACGTGGAGCAGCAGATCAAGCTGATGACGCGTCAGCTGGTCAGTCGGCCCACCCTGGAAAAAGTCGCCCGCATGACTGACCTGGATGTCAAGGCGAAAACCCCCGAACAAACCGAAGCCATGCTCAACAGCCTGGCAAGCAAGATCGCGATTGGTGATGCCGGGCAGGAAAATCTTTACACCATCAAGTTTCAGGACGCGAATGCCGATCTGGCCAAAAAAGTCGTGCAGTCGTTGCTGACCATTTTTGTCGAAACCAGTCTCGGTAAAACCCGCCAGGATATTTCCAGTTCGCAGCGTTTTATTGAGGATCAGCTGCAGCAATACCAGCAGAAACTGACCGATTCGGAAAACGCACTCAAGGAATTCAAGCAAAAGCACATTGGCATGATGCCGGGGCAGGGCGGAGACTATTACGCCAAGCTGGCCGAAGTGTCGGCCCAGTTGCGCCAGGCCCAGCTGGATCAACAGGAGGCGATCAATCGCCGCAATCAGCTCAAGCAGCAGCTGGCCGACGAGGAGCCGGAACTGGTGGCAGCAGCGGCCGCCACAACGGACGGCGAGATTGATAGCCGCATCCAGGCCTTGCAGAAGCAGATGGATCAATTGCGCCTGCAGTACACCGATCTGCATCCGGATATCCAGGCCAACAAGCGTCTGGTCGAGCGGCTGGAAGCACAGAAGAAAATCGATATGGCTGCCCGCAAGGCAGATCCGGCGGGTTCCAAAATCCAGAACCCGGTTTATCAGCAGCTGACCATCGCCATTGCCGAGGCTGACGCAACGGTCGCTTCCCTGCAGGCGCGCGTGGGCGAGTATCAGCGACGCTATAACGAGTTGCGTAGTGCGTCCAACATGGTTCCGCAGGTCGAGCAGGAATACACCCAGCTGATGCGCGACTACGAAGTCTATCGCCAGAATTACGATGCGCTGTTGAAGCGTCGTGAGTCGGTCACCATGTCGGGCGAGGTTGAAAGCAAGACCGATACCGTCGACTTCCGCGTGATCGACCCGCCCTTCGTCCCGAGCCAGCCCGCCTGGCCAAACCGCCCCATGCTGCTCTCCCTTGTGACGCTGGGCGGGCTGGGTGCTGGCGTGGTGGTCGCGTTCCTGCTCAGCCAGTTGCGTCGCACCGTAACGGATCGCCGTGTGCTGCGCGAGTTGACCGGCTTGCCCTTGCTGGGTGCGGTATCGCGGGTGGAAACGGATGAAACCCGTCGCCGCAAACGCAAGGGCTTGCTGACTTATCTGGCCGCCCTCGGTAGTTTGATCGCCGCGTATGGCGGAGTCATGATCCTGCAATTGGTCATGTCGCGTGCCGGTTAGGAGAAACCATGAGCATTATTGAAAAAGCGGCAGGAAAAATCGGCACCGGCGCGCCCAAGCCGGGTGTTGTGGCCAATCCGGCCGAGACGGCGCGAGACGCCAGCCTGATCGAGAGCGCGCTCAGCAAGCAAGGCAGTAGTTCACACGCCTCGCCTTTCATCGCGACAACGGTCGAGCCGATTTTCAGCGACCCCGATGCCTCGGTGATGGAGGGCAACAGCCAGGTGCAATCGATCAATCTGGCGCGCCTGCATCGCATGGGCGTGGTGTCGCCGGATGCCGAGAAGAGCAAAATTGCAGAAGAGTTCCGCATCATCAAGCGGCCCTTGATCGCCAACGCTTTTGGACAAGGCGCGGCGCGGGTCAAGAATGGCAACCTTATCATGGTCACCAGTTCGCTGCCGGGCGAAGGCAAAAGCTTCTGCGCCATCAACCTGGCCATCTCGATGGCGATGGAAATGGATCGCACCGTGCTGCTGATCGACGCCGACGTCGCCAAGCCCCGGGTCCCGGAGTACCTCGGCATCCATGCCGACAAGGGCCTGTTGGATGTGCTGCAGGACAAAAATCTCAAGCTGTCCGATGTGATGATCAAGACCGACATCGCCAAGCTGACTATTTTGCCGGCCGGCCGCACCTACAAGCGCGCAACCGAATTGTTGGCGAGCGCCGCGATGACCCGTTTGATCGAGGATATCGGCAATCGGTATCCTGACCGGATCATTTTGTTCGACTCCCCACCGTTGCTGGCGACCAGCGAGTCCAGCGTGCTGGCGACTCACATGGGGCAGATTGTCATGGTGGTGGAGGCCGAAAAAACCTCTCAGGATGCGGTGCGCGAAGCACTCAGCCACATTCAGTCGTGCGAAGTCGTGGGCATGTTACTGAATAAAACCACGCCGACCCCGGGTGCAGATTATTACTATGGTCACTATGGCAGTTACGGAAAATAAGGCTCATCCGCGCAAGGTGAAGCGGGTCTTGTCGCGGTGCATACCGTTGGCCCTCCTTGCGGCTGGGGTCGCGCTGCTTGCCCGTCCGGCATGGGCACTGGATTGGCGGTTTGAGCCCTCGTTGGGCGGCACGGCGACCTATACCGATAACGCCAACCAGAGTAACGTCAGCCCGGAAGACGCGATGATCTTTACCGTGAGGCCGGGCTTCAGTCTGCGCTCTGAAGGCTCGCGTCGCATTCAGGCCAATCTGAACTATGGCCTGTCGGGGGTGGCGCGTTATGGCGAGGACCAAAGCACAGACCTCAAACACAATCTGGGCGCGCTCGGCAAAGCGGAACTGATCGAGGACTTCCTGTTTGTGGACGGAACCGCAAGCGTTTCGCAGGAGCTGATTTCGCTGACGGGTTCGCCGGCCGACGCCAACACCAACGACAGCAACCGCGCCACCGTCGGCACCTATTCGCTCAGCCCCTACATTCAGAAACGTCTCGGTACATTCGCCAATGCGCAAGCGCGCTACACCTCCGGTGGTGCGATTTTCGAGAATGATGCGGCCTCCAATTCCAACGTGAATGCCTTTACAGCCGGTCTGACCAACGGTAGCCGCTTCAAGAATTTAAGCTGTGGAATCAACTACTCCTTACGCAAGGCGAACAACAGCACCACCGCAGATACGACATTCGAGCGTGTCAGTGCGAGCGCAGGCTATGCGCTCACCCGCAAATTCCGGGTGTTTGGTACCGTGGGTCAGGACTGGAACGACTACCTCAGCACCAGCGGAACCGATGGCTCGTCGTGGAGCGTGGGGGGGGGCTGGTCACCCACCCGCCGCACCAGTGTTGAGGCTTCGTTTGGCAAACGCTATTTCGGCAATACCTACAGTCTGTCCGCGAGTCATCGCACCCGGATATCACGATGGACGGCCAGTTATTCAGAGAATGTCAGCGATATCACGCAACAGTTTCTGGAGCAGAGCAGCCGTGTTTTCTGGGTGTGCAACACAGGAGAAGCTGTGAGGGATACCCAGGACGTTACAAATCCCGATGCGGCAAGCTGCGTGGGGCCGTATAGTTCAGGCGAACTGACCCAGTTGGTGCTCAACAGCACTCCTGGCGTCACGATTGCCGATCTGGTGGCGGCCAATCTGCTGGATATCTCGATTGCCAATGGCGTTTACGTTATCAAGAGCTTTACTGCGGGTGTGTCTTGGGATATCGGGCGCCTGGGCTTCGGGCTGTCGGCACGCGATACCCGTCGCCTCTATCAGGCGCTTGATGATGCGCAGGACCATGTGCAGAGCCTGACCGGTTCTGTTAATTATCGGTTGTCTCCCCGAACCAGCGCCTACAGCAGCCTGTCGCTCACACGTACCAATATTGATGCGCTACTATCCGGCGGCACGGCGCGGGAGGATGACTTGCTCAGCCTTAATCTGGGCCTGAGTCATCGTTTTTCCGAGAAGCTCAACGGCGCGTTGACTTTACGCCATACCCAACGGGATTCGAACGACGCCAATTCCGACTACGACGAAAACAGTCTCACTGCCTCGGTCAACAAGCGTTTCTGACCGATCGGGCGGGTTGGCATGTCCCTTGCGTAGTTGTAGACGGGGCAAGCCAATCCGGCCGCCAACCTCCAACGGATCGTTCATGTACGAAGACTATTACCGCTTTAGCGCCAAACCGTTTCAGCTCAACCCCGACCCGCGCTTCTTTTTCGGGTCCAAGGGTCACAAGCGGGCGATGGCTTATCTCGACTATGGGCTGTCGCTGGGCGAGGGCTTTATCGTCATCACCGGCGAAGTTGGCGCGGGCAAAACCACGCTGGTGCGCAATCTGTTTCGCCAGCTCGAATCGCACAATCTGATTGCGGCGCAACTGGTCTCCACCCAGCTCGATGCCGAGGACACGCTGCGCAGCGTGGCCGCTTCGTTCGGTCTGGAGCACGAAGGCCTGACCAAATCGGCCCTGCTGAAAAATATCGAGGATTTTTTCATCGCCGCGACGCGCCAGGGCAAGCGGGTGCTGCTGGTGGTGGACGAGGCGCAAAATTTGACACCGCGCGCAGTGGAAGAACTGCGCATGCTGTCCAATTTCCAGAACGACGAACGTTCGCTGATCCAGACCTTCCTGCTCGGGCAGCCCGAGTTTCGCGGCATCCTGCAAAGTCCCAACATGCAGCAGCTGCGCCAGCGCGTCGTGGCCTCCTACCATCTGGGCCCGCTCGGTGCGGACGAAACGCGTGGGTATATCGAGCACCGTTTGCGTACCGTCGGCTGGCAGGGGGTTCCCGGGTTTGACGACGAGGCGTTTGCCGAACTGCATCGTTTTACCGGCGGTATCCCGCGGCGTCTCAACACAACCTGCGACCGCCTGCTGCTGTTTGGTTTTCTGGAAGAAAAAAGTCATTTTGGTATCGATGAAGTCAACGAAGTGATCGCCGACCTCAAAAATGAAATCGCACATCAGGATTTCAGGGGTGATGGCGGCCTCAACGGCCAGCCTGCAACGGAGGGAAGGGTTTCCAGTGAAGAGACTGCACGACTGGTGCAGCGCGTCGAGCAAATGGAGCGTTCGGTGAACCGCATCCTGCCCATCGTGCGCAAGATTCTGTTTACCGTGAGCGAACGCAATGCAGCGGCCGAAGGCGAAACGCTGCCCGATAATCCCGAAATCACTCACTAGCCCACACGGAATGAACATGACTCAAGTTTTGTGTGTTGCAGGAGCGCGTCCCAATTTCATGAAAATCGCACCGGTCATGGCCGCACTGGCCGAGACCGGCATCACAGCGCAGTTGCTGCATACCGGCCAGCATTACGATGCGGCGATGAGCGACGGCTTTTTTGCCGACCTCGGCATTCCGCGCCCGGATCATCATCTTGAAGTCGGCTCCGGCAGCCACGCGGTGCAGACGGCGGAGGTGATGAAGCGCTTTGAGCCGGTGCTCGACAGCGTGCAACCGCAAGCCGTGCTGGTGGTGGGAGATGTCAACTCCACTATTGCCTGCGCACTGGTGGCGGCCAAGCGCGGCGTGCGCGTGATCCATGTCGAAGCCGGATTGCGCAGCTACGACCGCAGCATGCCCGAAGAAATCAACCGCGTTCTGACCGACCAGATTTCCGATTTGCTGTTCACTACCGAAAAAAGCGCGCTGGCCAATTTGCAGCGCGAGGGCATCGACCCCGCACGCGTTGAGTTCGTCGGCAACGTGATGATCGATACCCTGTACCGCAATCTCGAACGGGCCGTGCCCAGCAGCCAGACGCTGGGGGCGGCGCTGCCGGCCTATGCCGTGCTGACGCTGCACCGGCCGTCCAACGTCGACGACCCGGCCACGCTGGCCGCACTGCTCGATGTGATCGGTGAAATCAACGCCGTCTTGCCGGTGGTGCTGCCCCTGCATCCACGCACGCGCGGCAATATCAAAAAATTCGGCCTGTCCGCCAGGCTAGAGCCGCTGCGCATCCTGCCGCCGCTGGGCTACCTTGAGATGCTCGGGCTGATGCGCGATGCAAAACTGGTGTTGACTGATTCGGGCGGCATCCAGGAAGAAACCACCGCGCTCGGCGTTGCGTGCCTCACGCTGCGCGACAATACCGAGCGCCCAATCACGCTGACCGAAGGCACGAATACCCTGGTCGGTGCCGATCCCGCTGCGATCCGGGCTGCATTTGAAACCGTGATGACGAGTGGCGGCCGCGCCGGTTGCATCCCGGAATACTGGGATGGCCGTGCAGCGATGCGCATCGCGCATACGCTGAAAGGCTGGTTGCCGCAACCGGCCGGCGTCAGGGGGATGTAAATGGCCCGCATGAAAAATGCGATGTCGATCGACGTCGAAGACTATTTTCAGGTATCAGCGTTTGCCTCGACTATCCGGCGCGAAGACTGGGACAGCATGCCGTGCCGGGTGGAACGCAACATCGACGTGATCCTGCAACTGCTGGACGAGGCGGGCTCCAGCGCAACTTTCTTTACCCTTGGCTGGATTGCCGAGCGCTACCCGCAGGTCGTGCGGCGGATCGTCGACGGGGGTCACGAACTCGCCAGTCATGGCTACGGCCACCAGCGCGTATCGGATCTCACGCCGGAACAGTTTCGGCATGACATTACCCACGCCAAGCGCATCCTCGAAGACCTTGGCGGGATCGCGGTTCGCGGCTACCGCGCGCCGAGTTTTTCCATCAACCAGAACAACTGGTGGGCGGTCGAGGAACTGCAAAATGCCGGCTACGTCTACAGTTCGAGCATTTATCCAGTCAAGCACGATCACTACGGCATGCCGGATGCGCCACGTTTTCCCAATCGCCCCAATGGCGTCGACGGCATACTGGAACTGCCGCCCACCACGCTTGAATTGCTGGGCCGCAACCTACCGGCGGCAGGCGGCGGCTGGTTCAGGCTGTTGCCCTATTCGATGTCGCGCTGGATGCTGCGTCGCGTGAACGCGCAGGATCAGGCACCCTGCATGTTCTATTTCCACCCGTGGGAAATGGACGCCGAGCAGCCGCGCCAGCCCGGCTTGTCGGCCAAAACGCGTTTTCGGCATTACGTCAATTTGCAACGTATGCCGGGCAGAATGAAAAAACTCCTGAACGATTTTGAATGGGATCGCGTCGACCGCGTGTTCCTTCCAGCGCTTTGAACATGCCAGCTGAACTTCCACAAGGGCACGCGACTATCGCGGTGTCCGCGTCCCCTGTGACCGTGCGTGCAGCGTCGGCAAACGACGTGTCGCGCTGGGATGCCTTTGTGCTGACGCATCCGGAAGCCACGTTTTTTCATCGCATCGGCTGGAAGCGGGTGATCGAACAGGCATTTGGCCATCGAACCCATTTTTTGCTGGCAGAACGGGACGGCTCCATCGTCGGCGTGCTGCCGCTGGCCGAAATCAAAAGCCGGCTGTTCGGCCATAGCCTGGGTTCATTGCCGTTTTGCGCCTATGGCGGCATCGTCGCCAGCGACGATGCGGCGTGGCGCGGACTCGATCTTGCCGCGCAGGCGCTAGCCCGCACGCTCAAGGTGGGCGCGCTCGAATACCGCAATCAGGTCGCGCAGCATGTCGACTGGCCGGCCAAGGATCTCTACGTCACCTTCAAGAAAGCCATCGAACCCGAAACCGAAGCCAACATGAACGCCATTCCGCGCAAGCAGCGCGCGATGGTTAGAAAGGGCATCAAGGCCGGACTCACGGGCGAGATCGATCACGACACCACGCGTTTCTTTCAGGCCTATTCGGCCAGCGTGCACCGGCTCGGCACGCCGGTTTTTTCGCGCAAGTTTTTCCAGTTGCTCAAGGACGAGTTTGGCGATCATTGCGAAGTGCTGACCATCGTGCTCGGCGAGCAGGTGATCGCCAGCGTGATGTCGTTCTATTACCGCGACGAAGTGCTGCCGTATTACGGCGGCGGCGTCGATGCGGCGCGCGCCGTGGCAGGCAACGATTTCATGTATTGGGAGCTGATGCGGCGTGCCTGCGAGCGAGGCATCAAGGTGTTCGACTTCGGCCGCAGCAAGCGTGGCACCGGCTCGTTTGATTTTAAGAAGAACTGGGGCTTCGAGCCGACGCCGCTGCACTATGAATATTTTCTGGTGAACGACAGCGACGTGCCTGAAATCAACCCGCTCAATCCGAAATACCGCCTGTTCATTCAGGCCTGGAAGAAGATGCCGCTGGCGGTTGCCAATGTGATCGGGCCGCACATCGTCAAGAATCTGGGCTGACGCATGGACGGACTGCTGTTCCTCGCGCATCGCATTCCGTTCCCCCCCAACAAGGGCGACAAGATTCGCTCGTTCCACTTGTTGCGCCACTTGAGCACGCGCTATGTCATCCACCTCGGCGCCTTCGTCGACGATGCGGACGACTGGCAGTTTCAGGATGCGCTCAAACCCTATTGCGCGTCGATCAAGTTGCTGCCGTTGAATCCGCGCCGGGCCAGGCTGGCGAGCCTGACGGGATTGTTCAGCGGCGAAGCGCTGACACTGCCGTACTACCGCAACCGCGAATTGACGCAATGGGCGGCCGGGCTGGCGGCGAGCGGCACGGTGACGCGCGGTCTGGCGTATTCGTCGGCGATGGCGATGTTCATGCCGCCCATGCTGGCGCGGCGGGTGATCGACATGGTCGACGTGGATTCCGACAAATGGACGCAATACGCGTCGACCCAGCGCTGGCCGATGTCCTGGGTGTACGCGCGCGAAGGCCGCAAGCTGGCGGACTGGGAGGCGCGGGTGGCACAGGATTTCGATGCCACCCTGCTGGTGTCGCCTGATGAAGCGGCGCTGCTGCAGCAGCGCGTGCCGCAGGCGCGGGACCAAATCGGGGCCTTTGAAAACGGCGTCGATGCGGATTATTTTTCGCCCGCGCGCGACTACCCGAACCCGTATTCACCCGAGGTGCAGGGCGTCGTTTTCACCGGTGCGATGGACTACTGGCCCAATGTCGATGCTGTCAGCTGGTTTGCCGAGCGGATTTTTCCGGCGATTCGCGATGCGGCCCCGGCCGCGCAGTTCGCCATCGTCGGCAGCCGCCCCAGCGCGGCGGTGCTTGCGCTGGGGCGCCAGCCGGGGGTGATCGTCACCGGCAGCGTGCCTGATGTGCGCCCCTGGCTTGCGCATGCAAAGTGCGCCGTGGCGCCTTTGCGCATCGCGCGCGGCGTGCAGAACAAGGTGCTTGAGGCGATGGCCATGGCGCGTCCGGTCGTCGTCAGCGCCCAGGCCGCCGAAGGCATCCGCGCCGAAGCCGGGCGCGATTTCATTCTGGCGCATGGCGAGGCGGAATTTGCCCAGGCCGTGGTCAAGCAGTTGCAGGGTGCGTCGTCCGCCGCACCCGCACGCGCGTGCATCCTGGCGCATTACGACTGGGCGGCCAGTTTGCGCCGCATCGACCCCCTGTTTGAACCGGTCGCGGTTCAGCCCCCTGTACTGGAGACGTACCCGCATGTCACGCCCGCCTGATTCCCTGCCTGCTGCCCCGCGCAGCTGGTTGTTGCCCGCCGGTCTGACGGTCGGGGTGTTGTTGCTGCTGATCGCGGTGTTCTGGCCAACGTTTTATTCGATGGCCGCAGTGTGGGAGCGCTCGGAAACCTTTGCGCACGGCTACCTGATCTTTCCGATCAGCGCCTGGCTGGTGTGGCGGATGCGCGACGAACTGGCGCAGCTGCAGCCACAGCCCGATTTGCGTGGCTTGCTCGTGATGGCACTGGCCGGGCTGGGCTGGTTGCTGGCGGACGCCGGCAGTGTCAATGTGGCGGCGCAGTTTGCCTTCATCACCCTGCTGATCGCAGCGGTGTGGACGCTGCTGGGCTGGCAGGTGTTCCGCGCGTTGCTGTTTCCGCTGATGTTCCTGTTCTTCGCCGTGCCGGTGGGCGAGTTCCTGATCCAGCCGCTGATGGGCGTGACGGCCGATTTCACCGTGGCGATGCTGCAGTTCACCGGGATTCCGGTGTATCGCGAAGGCACTTTCTTCAGCATTCCGAGCGGCGACTGGTCGGTGGTCGAAGGCTGCTCGGGGCTGCGCTACCTGATCGCGTCGATCACGCTGGGCGTGCTGTACGCCTACCTGACCTATCGTTCATGGCAGCGCCGGCTGCTGTTCACCCTCGCCGCGATGGTCGTCCCGGTGTTCGCCAACAGTGGGCGTGCCTACATGATCGTGATGATCGCCCACCTGTCCGACATGAAGCTGGCGCTGGGGGTCGATCACTATATTTATGGCTGGGTATTCTTCGGCATCGTCATGCTGCTGCTGTTCTGGATCGGCAGCTTCTGGCGCGAGGACGAAGCGCCGCAATCGACGCGTCCCGCTGCCGCGCCGCATGCCGCTGCCGGCAGCGCGCGCGGGCGTCCCCTCTGGCTGGCCGGCATGGCGGTGATGCTGGTTGCCAGCCTGTGGCCGGTGTACGCGATCTGGCTCAATGACCGGCCATTGCCCGAGATGACTGCTTTGCAGGTCGAACCGAGCGGCGGCTGGCAGCCTGCTGCGGCCTTTACCCGCTGGACACCGCACTGGGTCGGTGCCGATCGCCAGCTGCGCCAGTCGTTTGCCCAGGCAGGCAACAACGTGTTGCTGGAACTCAACTACTACGTGACCCAGCGCCAGGATGCCGAACTGATCAATTCGCAGAATTTCATGATTCGGCAGAAGGACCCGGCCTGGTCGAACATCGGCGAAAAGATTGCTGACGTGACGATCGGCGGCGCGTCGCGCCGGGTGCGCGAGGCCCGGTTGCGCGGCAGCAATGGCCAGCGCCTGCTGGTGTGGCAGTGGAATCTGATCGACCAGCGCCCGGTCGTGAACGACCAGATCGCCAAGCTGGTTCTGGCGGCCGACCGGGTGCAGCTGAAGCGCGACGATGGCCTGTCGGTGCTGATAGCCACGCCTTATCTGGAAAGCGAGATGGATGCTGCAACCGCGACGCTGGCGCGTTTTGCGGCCGACATGCAGAAGCCAATCGGCCGCGCACTCGATCAGGTCAATGGGCAGTGACGTGATTCCGCACATCGTGCATGTCGTTCACCGCTTCGATACCGGCGGTATGGAAAACGGCATGGTCAACCTGTTCAACACCCTGCCGCCCGAGCGCTACCGGCACACGGTGGTTGCGCTGACCGATTTCAGCGACTTCCGTCGCCGCATCACCGCGCAGCCGGTCGGCTTCTATGCCCTGCATCGCCCGCCGGGCCGAGGCCTCGGCTGGATGCTGCGCTTGCGCAGGCTGTTGCGCCAGCTGCAACCCGATCTGGTGCACACGCGCAACCTGGCCGCGCTGGAAGCGCAGCTGGTGGCGGCCGCGTCCGGCATCCGCGCCACGGTGCATGGCGAACATGGACGCGATGTGTTCGACCTCTACGGGCAGAATCGCAAGTACAACCTGATTCGGCGTGCTATCCGGCCGTTTGTCTCGAACTACATTGCGGTGAGCCAGGATCTTGAAAACTGGCTGCGCGAGACCATTCATGTGCCGCCTCGCCGGCTGCACCAGATCTACAACGGCGTCGACAGCGTGAAATTCCATCCGCGTGTCGGCGCGCGCCCCGATTTTGCACACCCCAACAGCATCGTGTACGGCTCGGTGGGGCGCATGGTCGAGGTCAAGGATTATCCGACCCTGACGCGCGCCTTCATCCAGATGGTGCGCCAGCAGCCCGAGCGCGACGAGCGGGCGCGTCTGGTGCTGGTCGGCGAAGGGCCGGCGCGCGCCACCTGCCAGACCTTGCTGCAGCAGGCCGGGCTGGCGCATCTGGCCTGGCTGCCGGGCGAGCGCCACGATATTGCAGATATCATGCAGGCCTTCGATGTGTTCGTCCTGCCATCCAGAAACGAGGGCATCTCCAATACCCTGCTCGAGGCCATGGCGAGCGGGTTGCCGGTGATTGCCACCGCGGTCGGCGGCAATGTCGAACTGGTGCAGACGGGGGTCAACGGCATGCTGGTGCAGCCGGGCGATGTCTCCGGCATGGCACAGGCCTTGCTGGGGTATCTGGACGCGCCGGCACGGATTGCCGAGCAGGGCCATGCCGCGCGGCGGCAGGCCGTTCAGCGCTACAGCATCCCTGCGATGGCCGAGGCGTATGCGGCGGTTTACGACCTGACGCTGCAGCGCAAGTGCTGAAGCCCCGTCAGACCGCGCGAAAACTTGACACGAACCGAGACCCAATAAGCGTATGTGTGGCATTACCGGCATTTTCGATACCCGTGGCGCGAGCGAGATTTCCTGCGAACTGCTGCACACGATGAACGAAACCCAGTTCCATCGCGGTCCCGACGAAGGCGGCCTGCATCTGGAACCCGGCGTCGGGCTGGGCCACAGGCGGCTGTCGATCATCGACCTCTCTTCCGGCCAGCAGCCGCTGTTCAACGAAGACGGCTCGGTGGTGGTGGTGTTCAACGGCGAAATCTACAACTTTCAGGAACTGGTGCCCGAGCTCGAAGCGCTGGGTCATGTGTTCCGCACCCATTCTGACACCGAAGTCATCGTACATGCCTGGGAGGCCTGGGGCGAAGCCTGCGTGGCTCGCTTTCGCGGCATGTTTGCGTTTGCCTTGTGGGACCGCAATCTGGGCACGCTGTTCGTGGTGCGCGACCGCTTCGGGGTCAAGCCGCTGTACTACGCGTTTCTCGACAGCGGCGAATTCATTTTCGGCTCCGAGCTGAAGGCACTGATGGCGCACCCCGGCTTGGGCCGCGCCATCGATCCGTGCGCCGTCGAGGAGTATTTCGCCTACGGCTACGTGCCGGAGCCGCGCACGATTTTCAAGGGCTGCCACAAGCTGCCGCCCGGCTTTACCCTCACCCTCAAACGCGGCCAGACAGCGGCCGCTCCGAAGCAGTATTGGGACATGCCGTTCACTCCGGTGCAGGTGACCGACGAGGCCGGCGCGATGGACGAACTGGTCGAGCGGCTCAAGGATTCGGTGCGCCTGCGCATGATTGCCGATGTGCCGCTGGGCGCCTTCCTGTCGGGCGGGGTCGATTCCAGCGCGGTGGTCGCCATGATGGCGACGCAATCCGACACGCCGGTGAATACCTGCTCGATCGGCTTCGACGATCCGGCGTTCAACGAAATCGAGTTCGCCCAGCAGGTGGCGGACCGCTACAAGACCACTCACCATGTCGAGACCGTCGCCGTCGACGACTTCGGCCTGGTCGACAAGCTGGCCAACGTGTACGACGAGCCTTATGCCGACTCGTCCGCGCTGCCGACTTACCGGGTCTGCGAACTGGCGCGCAAGCACGTGAAAGTGGCGCTGTCGGGCGACGGCGGCGACGAGCATTTTGCCGGCTACCGGCGCTATCGCTGGTTCCGCTACGAAGAGCGGATGCGCGCAGTGATGCCGCTGGCCTTGCGCCGCCCGCTGTTCGGCGTGCTCGGCAAGCTCTATCCCAAGGCCGACTGGGCGCCCAAGGTGTTCCGCGCCAAAACCACGTTCGAGGCGCTGGCGCGCGACACCGTCGAAGGCTATTTTCATGGCGTGTCGCTGCTGTCCGACGCCCAGCGCAAGCAGCTGTTTTCGCCCTCTTTCAAACGCGAGCTGCAAGGCTATGAGGCGGTCGACGTGCTGCGTCGCCACGCTGCCGCTTCACCCACCGACAACCCTTTGTCGCTGGTGCAATACCTCGACATGAAGACGTATCTGGTGGGCGACATCCTGACCAAGGTGGACCGCGCCAGCATGGCGCATGCGCTGGAAGTGCGCGAGCCGCTGCTCGACCACGAGCTGATGGGCTGGGTGTCGGGGCTGCCGACAGACCTCAAGCTGCGCGGCACCGAAGGCAAATATCTGCTGAAAAAATCGATGGAACCCTACTTGCCGAATGATGTGCTGTACCGCAAGAAAATGGGCTTTTCGGTGCCGTTGGCTGCATGGTTCCGCGGTCCGCTGGCGGCCACCATCCGCAGCGTGATGCTGGGCGAACGGCTGGCTTCGACCGGGCTGTTCAACCAGAGCTTCCTGCGTGACGTCGTCGAGGCGCACCAGAGCGGGCGGCGCGATTATTCGGTGATCCTGTGGACGGTCTTGATGTTTGATGCCTTCCTCGCGCAGGTGCTCGGCATGGATGCCGGCGATCGGGCGGCGGTATGAAGATCCTGCACGTTTTCGACCATACCCTGCCGCTGCATTCCGGCTATACCTTCCGGAGCGCCGCGATCCTGCGCGAACAGCGCAAGCTGGGCTGGGACACCCATCACCTGTCGGGCCCCAAGCAGATCAATTGCAGCGTGACCGAAGAAGACGCCGACGGCCTGCATTTTTACCGCACGCCGCAACCGACCGGATTGCTGGCGAAACTGCCGGGCGCCGATCCGTTTGCGGTGATGGGCGCAATTGAATCCCGCCTGCTTGAGCTGGCCACAACCCTGCGCCCCGATGTGATCCACGCCCATTCGCCGGTGCTCGATGCGGTGCCGGCGATTCGCGTCGGCCGCAAGCTGGGGATCCCGGTGGTATACGAAATCCGTGCCTTCTGGGAAGACGCGGCGGTGGATCACGGCTCGACCCGCGAAGGCAGCCTGCGCTACAAGCTGACCCGCGCACTGGAAACCTGGGCGGTGAAAAATGTCGATGCGGTCACCGTCATCTGCGATGGCCTGCGGCAGGATCTGGCGGCGCGCGGCATCGCGCCCGATAAGATCACGGTGATTCCAAACGCGGTCGATATCGACAAATTCGCCGTTGGTGGCCGACCCGACCCCGAGCTGAAAATGAAGCTGGGTCTCGGCACCAGCCGCGTGCTGGGTTTCATCGGCTCGTTCTATGCCTACGAGGGCCTCGACCTGTTGCTCGATGCGCTGCCGGTGATTCTCAAACAGATGCCGGATGTAAAGGTGCTGCTGGTGGGCGGCGGGCCGCAGGAAGCTGCACTGAAAAAGCAGGTCATGGCGCTCGACTTGAAAGAGCGCGTGATTTTTACCGGGCGTGTGCCGCACGGCGACGTGAACCGCTATTACGACCTGATCGATGTGCTGGTGTATGCGCGCCACCCGATGCGCCTGACCGAGCTGGTGACGCCTTTGAAGCCGCTGGAAGCGATGGCGCAGGAGCGGCTGATGGTGGCGTCGGACGTTGGCGGCCACAAGGAACTGATTGAGGATGGCAAGACCGGCGTGCTGTTCCGCGCCGGCGAAGCGGACGACCTCGCCGCCAAGGTGGTCGACCTGCTGAAAAACGAGGCAGGCTGGGCGGCGATGAAGCGCAACGGCCGTGCCTTCGTCGAATCCGAGCGCAACTGGACCGCCAGCGTGGCGCGTTATCGCGGTGTGTATGGCCGGTTGATTGGGGGCGCGCGCCTTGGCTGAGTCGACGGCGGCGGATCGCATCGACCTCGTCGTATTCAGCGCGCTGTTTCCTAGCGCCGTGCGGCCGGGCGCGGGGCTGTTCATCCGCGAGCGCATGTTCCGCGTCGCCCGCCAGCGGCCGCTCGCCGTGGTGTCGCCGCAGCCGTGGTTTCTGCCCCCGTGCTGGAAGTGCAGCAGGGCATTCGGGTCTACCACCCGCGCTTTCTGTCTTTTCCCGGCGTACTGCGTGGACTCGACGGCTGGTCGATGGCCCTCTGCAGCTACTGGCTGGTGCGGCGGCTGAAACAGCAGGGCGCGCGCCTGATCGACGCGCATTTTGCCTATCCCGACGGCGAAGCCGCTACCCGGCTCGGCCGCTGGCTCGGTCTGCCGGTGACGGTCACGTTGCGTGGCACTGAAGTGCCGCACAGTCGCAATCCGGCGCTGCGCCCCCGTCTGGTGCGTGCCTTGCGCGGCGCGACGCGGGTGTTTGCCGTATCGGATTCGCTGCGGCGGCTGGCGCTGGAGCTGGGTACGCCGGCCGAGCGCACCGAAGTTGTCGGCAACGGCGTCGATGTGGCGCGCTTCCATCCGGTCGACCGGATGGAAGCGCGTGCGCGTTTCAATTTGCCAGCGGATGCGCAGGTGCTGATTTCGGTGGGCGGGCTGGTCGAGCGCAAGGGCATGCACCGCGTGATCGATTGCCTGCCTGCATTGCTGGCGAACCATCCCGCTTTGCACTACCTCATTGTCGGTGGCGGCAGTCCGGAAGGGGACATGCGCCCCGAACTGGAGGCCCAGGTCAGGCGACTGGGCCTGGCCGGGCAGGTGCATTTTCTCGGCGCAGTGGTACCGGACGACCTCAAATGGCCGCTGTCGGCAGCGGACGTGTTCGTGCTGTCCACGCGGAACGAAGGCTGGGCGAACGTGTTTCTTGAAGCGATGGCGTGCGGCCTGCCGGTCGTCGCCACCGATGTCGGGGGCAATGCCGAAGTGGTGTGTCGCGCCGAACTCGGCAGCATCGTACCGTTCGGCGATGCAGCCGCCCTGACTACCGCTCTCGACACCGCGCTGGACAAGCCATGGGATCGCGCCGCGATCCTCGCGTATGCCGAGGCCAATCAGTGGGACAAGCGGGTGGCGCAGTTGCTGCACGCGTTCGCGTCCATGCTGGCGAAACCGGATGTCACGCCGGAACCGACGGCAGCGGCCAAATCATGACAGCCGCCCCACTCGCTTCGCCCCAACCCGCTACCGGCCACGATGCCCGCAGCCTGTCGTTGCGTCTGCGGCACGCGCTGTGGCGAAAAGCCAAGGCTTGGCGGCAGCGTGTATTGCCGCGCCCGCTGGCGCAGCATGTGTTCGTTGCCGGCATGCAGCGTTCCGGCACCAATTTGCTGATGGACGTGCTGGACGCCAGCGCCGCCACCCAGGTGTTTCACGAGACCGATGCGCGCGCGTTCGAGCGCTACGAGATGCGCGATGTGGCCGTGATCTGGCAGCTCGCCCGCCAGTGCCCGGCGCCGGTGTTCGTGGTGAAGGCGCTGTGCGAGCTGGACCGTATCAAGTTCCTGATGGAGACGTTCACGCCGGCACACACCCTGTGGGTGGTGCGCGACTGGCGCGACAGCGTGAATTCGGCGGTCAAGTCATTTGGCAACTTTGTGCCGCAGTGGCAGCGCCTGGCCGAAGGCGACGCCGATGACTGGCGCGGACGCGGGATGTCGGCCGCCACCCGCGAACTGCTTGCTGCCCTGTACCACCCGGACGCGAGTGAAGCCGAAGGCGCAGCCATCATGTGGTTCTACCGCAATGTGCTGTTTTTCGAGCAGCAACTGGCGGCCGATCCGCGCGTGCGCGTGGTGTTTTACGAGGATCTGGTGCAGCAGCCGATGCGTGAAGTCGCTGCGGTGTATGCCTTCCTGGGGCTGCCCGGATTCAATGCAGCCAAGGCCCGCCGCATTCACGCACATTCGGTGAAACGCAGGAGTCCGCCCGACATCGCCCCAGCGGTGACGGCTTTGTGCGACGAATTGCTGGCGCGCTTCGCGGCGTTGCCTGCGCGAAAGCCGGCATGAGCGTTCCGGTCTGGTTTGCCCGCACGGTGTTTCGCGCGCAGGAAGCCGCGATGAAACGCCCTACCTTTGCAGTGCTGACCGGACTGGAGCGCAGCCAATGGCTGTCGCCCGAAGCCATGCAGGTCGAACAGACTCTGCGCCTCAATCAGCTGTTGCACACCGCCTTGCTGCATAGTCCATGGCATGCCGCGCGTCTGCGCGAGGCGGGACTGGATGGTCGGGTGCGGGCAGGCGCGGCCACGCTGGCGGATCTGACGTTGCTGCCGACCATGAACAAACGCGATGCGCGCGAACACGTCGAGCAGCTGGTCTGGCGCGGTGTGCCGGGTGGGGTGTTCAAGTACACCACGGGCGGATCCAGCGGCGAGCCGCTGATTTTCTATTTCGGCCGCGCGCGTCAGGCAGCCGATGCTGCCGGGCGCCTGCGCGCGCGCCGCTGGTGGGGCGTCGAGCCAGGTGCGCGCGAGGTCTATCTGTGGGGCGCGCCGGTGGAACTGAACAAGACCGACCGCATCAAGACGCTGCGCGACCGTCTGGTCAACCAGCTGTTGCTCAACGCCTTCGAGATGTCGCCCGCACGGATGGATGAGTATCTGGGCGCACTTCAAGTCTGGAATCCACTGGCGATTTATGGCTATGCCAGCAGCTTGGCCTTGCTGGCTAGCCACGCTGTGGCGCGTGGTGTCGGACTGAAACTGCCCGCGTTGCGCGTGGTCAGCGCCACCGGCGAGCCCTTGTTCCCGCACCAGCGTGAGTTGATTGAGCGCGTGTTCGGGGTGCCGGTGTCCGTGGAATATGGTGCGCGCGATGCCGGGTTGATGGCACTGGAGTCGCCCGACGGCGTGCTGCTGCAAATGAGCGAGACCCACCTGATCGAAGTGCTCGACGCCGCCGGGCAGCCGGTGGCGGACGGCGAGGAGGGTGAAGCGGTGGTCACCAGTCTGGTGTCTGAAGCGCAGCCCTTCATCCGCTATCGCACCGGCGACGTCGTGCGGCGTTCGACCCGAAATGACCCCAGCGGCCGCGCCCTTGCGGTGCTCGATGCCGTGGTGGGGCGGCAGACCGACTTCATCGTCGCCGCCGATGGCCGCGTCATGCACGCGCTGGCGGTGATTTACGTGCTGCGCGCGATTGCCGGCGTCGACCAGTTCAAGTTGATCCAGCACGCGCTGGATCGCCTGGAAGTGCAGGTGGTCCCGGATGCGCGCTGGAACGAGGCCGCACGCGCCGCCGTGATCGAAGGCCTGCGCGCGCGGCTGGGACCGGCGCTGGCGGTGGAGTTGAAACTACTGGATGCGATCGCCCCCGAAGCCTCGGGCAAACACCGTTATGTCGTCAGCCACGTGCCGCTTCCCGGCGCGCTGGCGCAGAAAGCTGAAGCCGCATGAGAGACATCTTCATTACCGCCGTCATCTTCGGCCTGCTGCCGTTTGTCTTTAAACGCCCGTGGCTGGGCATCCTGCTCTGGTCGTGGCTGGGTTACATGAGCCCGCACCGGCTGGCGTGGGGCTTTGCCTACAGCCTGCCGTTTTCGATGATCGTCGGTCTGGTGACCATCGTTGCCTTTATGGCGTCTAAGGAAAAGAAAGAGATGCCGTGGACGCGCGAGACCATTCTCCTGCTGGTCTTTGTAGGCTGGATGCTGTTCACCACCTTCTTTGCGTTTTATCCCGACCTGGCCTGGATGCAATGGGACAAGGTATGGAAAATCCAGCTCATGGTGTTCCTGACGGCGCTCATCATCACCGACCGCCATAAACTGCATTGGCTCATCTGGGTGATTGCCCTGTCATTCGGGTTCTATGGGGTCAAAGGCGGAATCTTCACCATCATCAACGGTGGCGCCTACCGGGTGCAGGGGCCTCCAGGCACCTTTATTGGGGGCAACAACGAAATGGCGCTGGCGTTGGTAATGACGATTCCGCTGATCCGTTATCTGCACCTTCAGGAAACTCGTCATTTGTTCAAAATGGGTCTTGCCAGCGCCATGGTGCTGACCGGGGTGGCGGCGATCGGCAGCCAGTCGCGCGGTGGCCTGGTGGCAATGGTGGCGATGGGCCTGTTCCTGTGGCTGAAGAGCCGCAACAAGATTGTCACGGGGTTATACATGGCGATCGCGGTTTTGATCATGGCCTCGGTGATGCCGCAGGCCTGGTACGACCGCATGAACACGATCAATACCTACGAGCAGGATCAGTCGACCCAGGGACGCTTCAATGCCTGGCATACCGCATTCAATCTGGCGAAAGACCGCATCACGGGCGGTGGCTTCGAGACGTTTCAGGGGCCCACCTTCCGCCAATATGCGCCTGACCCGTGGAACGTGCGCGACGTGCACAGCATCTATTTCGAGCAGATGGGCGAGCATGGCTTCATCGGCCTGGCGTTATTCCTGCTGCTGGGCCTGCTGGCCTGGATCCGCGCGCAGCAGATCATCAACCGATGCAAGAACGATCCGGAGCGGAAATGGGCGGCCGATCTGGCGGCGATGATCCAGGTCAGCCTCATCGGCTTTGCCGCAGGCGGCACCTTTCTTGGCATGAGCTACTTTGACCTGCCCTATCACCTGATGGTCATTCTGGTGCTGGTCGCCAAATTCACCGGGCTGCTGGAGAAGCAGGTGGTTCCGCTTGCACGCTTTGGCAATGTGCCCGACGCCGCCCCCCGGCCATTTATTTAATAGGCACGCATCGTGGCTGGATTGAGTTTGCCGCCCGGCTTGGGGCGATCGTTCTGGTTTGCCGTACTGCTACTGCTCGGGATGGAATTCGCGCTCCACAGCGATGCCGTGCTGCTACGCTATCGTTCGGTGTTCGCGGTGGGGCGCGCGGTAGACAAGCTGCAACTCGTCGAAACCCGGCCGCCGCACGTGCTCTTCATTGGCAACAGCCGGACCGACAATGGCATCGACCCGCGCACGGTCAGTCGTGTTTTGAGTCAGCCTGCGGCCACCAGTTTCAACCTCGGGTTGCCGGGCACCAATGTGCTGACCTGGCACGGCATGGTCGAACGACTGAACGCCCGGGGCTTGCTGGGTTCCCGGGGCATCCATACGGTGGTGCTGGGGCTGGATGAAAGCGCGCTGCAGGACGACAACTCGCTGGGTTATGTGAGTTTTTTTGCCGACCGCGCCGCACTATGGCAAGCCGGGCGTTATCAGGACTGGCTGGGCAGCGTGGTTCGCCTGTGGTCGTACAGCGGCAACCTGCGGCAACTGCGCGAGCCGGAAAAGGGGCTGCGTTTTCTTGCCGCGAGCACCCGACAGATCGACCCGGTGGGCGGTGCGGCGGCGGCGTACCTGGGCTACCGCGCGGGTTTCGGTGCGGCACAGGACCAGGCACAGGTCGCGCAGCAGGAACGCGCGGCCCACCAGCCGCCCGCCCCGGTCGCCCTCGATTTTTTGTGGAGCATGCTAGACCGACTGCAGGGGCAGGGGGTGCGCGTCTTTGTCACCATCCCGCCGCTGCGTGACCGCGAGTCGGCCTTCTACGATTCCGGCGCAAGCGCTGCGCCCTACCGCGTCCTGCTTGCCCGGCTGCAACAGCACGGGGTGACGGTGTTGCCCGCGCCGACCGGCTTTGTGCCGGCAGACTTCATCAACGCCGGCCATCTGCGTGATGCAGGAGCGCAACGCTACAGCGCGGATGTGGGGCGACTATTGCGCGCGTCAGGGGTGAAATAAGTCATGGTTTTCAGTTCGCCTTCCTTCCTGCTGTTCTTTGCGGTGCTGCTGCTTTTTTACGCGGGTGCGCGCACCTACCGTGAACGCGCGGCCGTGATTCTGGTGGGTAGTCTGATTTTTTATGCGTCGTGGAAACCGGCCTACCTGATCCTGCTGGCGGTGTCGGTCAGTTTCAACTATCTGATCTATTCGGGGCTGACGGCGACCCGCAGCAAACGCCTGCTGACTTTCGGGCTGGTGCTGAACCTGGGCTTTCTCGGCATCGTCAAATATCTCGGCATGGCGCTGGAAAGCCTGCTGGGTTTGAGCGCCTGGCTCGACATGCCGCTGTTCGGTGCGCCGCCTGCTTGGAGCCACTGGGCGCTGCCGCTGGGCATCAGCTTCTACACCTTCCACATGCTGTCGGTCATGATCGACGTCTATCGCGGCGAGTGGACGCACCGCATTTCCTTCCGCGCCTGGTGGCTGTATGTAACCTTCTTCCCGCACATGATTGCCGGCCCCATCCTGCGCGCCTCCGAACTCGTCGAGCAGCTGGAAAACCTGCAGCCGCTCAAGGCCGCCCAACTCAAGCTGGGCGCGCTGATTTTCATGGCGGGGCTGATCAAGAAGGTGCTGTTTGCCGACAACCTGGCGCCGCTGGCCGATGAGCTGTTCAGCCGTCCCGAGGCGCTGGATTTTTATACCGCGTGGCTGGCGGCCACCGTATTCGCACTGCAGATCTATTTCGATTTTTCCGGCTACAGCGAAATGGCCATCGGCCTCGCGCTGGCCTTTGGCGTGGTGCTGCCGCGCAATTTTCTGTACCCCTACACCAGTCGCAGCGTGCGCGAATTCTGGCAGCGCTGGCATATCACGCTGTCGCGCTGGCTGCGCGACTACCTCTACATTTCGTTGGGCGGCAACCGGCGCGGCGTGCCGCGCAACTTTGCCAATCTGATGATCACCATGCTGCTGGGCGGCCTGTGGCATGGCGCCGCCTGGACCTTCGTGTTCTGGGGCTTATTGCACGGCAGCTATCTGGTGCTGCACCGCATGCTGCTCGACGGTTACACGCGGCTGGGCGTGGTGAACGGCTCGACGGTGTCACGCGCCCTGTCCTGGCTGGGCTGGCCGCTGACGCTGGCGCTGGTGTGGGTGACCTGGGTGTTCTTTCGTGCGCCTTCGTTTCATGACGCCTGGATCATTACTGCGGCGATGCTGGGCCTGGCCGATGCGATGAACGCCCCGTATGTGCGCACCTACGTGCAGGCTCTGGTATGGGGCAGTCTGCTGCTGGTGCTGCTGGAACCCCGGATCGAGCGCGGCCTGACGCAGGGTTTACAGGCCTGGGGGCGGTTGCACTTTGCGCTGCGCGGCAGTGCCTACGCCGGGCTGGTGCTGGCGGTCATCGTGCTGGGAGGAAGCAGCCAGAAGTTCATCTACTTCGACTTCTAGGTGAACCGTATGGCGTCTGACGCGCTGTGTGTGGCTCAGTGATCGTTCGCCTGCAGCCACTGCTCCAGCATCATCACCACCCAGATCATCACGCCGTAATAACTGGCATGCTGGCCGCGCTGCATGGCCAGCATGTGGTCGAGGTAGGCAGGCTGGATCCAGCCGCGCTGTTTGAAGCTGGCGAGGCTGTCGCCGACAAGTTCGCCGAGCGGCGCGTATTGCATGCTCCACACGCCGAACGGCAGGCCGAAGCCGTGCTTGCTCTTGTTGATGATTTTTTCCGGCAACAGGTCGGACAGCGCTTCCTTGAAAAACCAGCGCAACTTCTGGCCGCGCACCTGGTAATCCACCGGCAGATGGTTGGCGAAGGCGACCATGCGGTCGTCGAGCAGCGGGTAGCGCACCTCGATACCCGCTGCCTCGGTCATGCTGTTGACCTTGCGCAGATCGCTGTCGGCCAGAGTGAACTTCATGTCCAGATGCATCATGCGGTTTATGTAGTGATCCGAACTGGTGCGTTCATAGACTTCGATCAGCGCGGCATCGGCAGTCGATGGATCCACCGCGTGGATGAAATCCGTGGTCAGCAGCTGGTCGAGCGGGGTGCGATGCAGGAAATTGTAGCTTTCCAGCCGTAGCGGCAAGCCGATGTTGGCCTGCTGCACGTAGCTCTTGAGTTTGGACAGCGGGAAGCGATTCGACAGCCCCGGCAGGTAGGCAAGCGGCTCGACCACGTTCTGGCGCAGCGCAACAGGCAGGCGGAAGTAGCTTTCGAACAGTTTCTGTTTGGCATAACGCGCATTGCCGCCGAAGATTTCGTCGCCGCCGTCGCCCGCCAGCATGCGCTCGAACCCGGCGGCGCGCGCGGCCTGGGCGCAAAAGTAGGTGGGCACGGCGGAAGCGTTGCCGAACGGTTCGTCGTAGGCCTGGGCAATCACCGGAACGGCGGTGACGATGTCGGCGGGCTTCAGGTAGTACTCGTGCGGGCGGCTGCCGAAGCGTTCGACGGCGCAGCGCGCGTATTCCATTTCGTCGAAGCCGGCGGCGTCAAAGCCGATGGAAAAGGTATCGACCGGCGCGCCGCGCGCAGCGGTCAGTGCACCGACGATGGTGGAGCTATCGGTGCCGCCGGAAAGGAATGCGGCGGTAGCCGGGCCATCGGCATCGCGCACTGACTGATCGAGCACGCTGCGGAAATGTTCGCGGTGGGTGCGGAAGGGGGCGTCGACCGGAGTGTAATCGGCCTGCCAGTAATAGCGCGATTGAATTTGCCCGTTTTTCAGGGTGACCATCTGTCCGGGTAGCAGTTTGCGCACGCCCTGATAGAGGCTGCGCGGCGCGGGAATGGAATGGAAGTACAGGTAATCGTAAATCGCCTGCGGGTCGATGACGCGGCCGACGGCGGGATGCGCGGCCACGCTCTGGATGCTGCTGCCAAACACCAGCTGGCCGCCATGCTTGGCATAGCACAGGCGTTCGGCGCCGATGCGGTCGAGCACCAGGCAGGCCTGTTGCTTGTGGGGTTCGAGCACGGCAAACGCAAAATTGCCGCGCATCAGGGTCGGCAGTTTTTCGCCGTGGCGCAGCCAGCCGTGCGCAACGGCCACCGCCGGGTGTCGGTCCTGAGCCAGCGCGGCCAGTTCGGCGTCAAGAAAAACCGGGCGTCCAGTCAGGCTGGCGGCGAGGCCATTTTCGACATGGAGGTCGGCCTTGCCAAAGCGCGAACACGCAGCCACGCCGAATGCGGGGCTGCTGTGTTCTTTCAGGGGACTATCCGGGGGAAGACGGGCGGCCATCCCCATCTGTTTGATCAAATCCTGATGCGCGCCGTGGTCGCCCAGCCAGCCAAATATGCCATCCATGGTGTGTTGTGTCGGAGTGATGCGGGATAATGCCCGCCAATATATAACGAGCCGGTGATCAGGCACGAATTCTGCTCATCGATTTACGGATTCCATCCCTGTGCAGCCGTGCCGGTTCGCGAACAATGAAAGCCCACGAGTTTGAATGAATTTTTCGACAAAGTAGCCAAAACGCTGGCCTACCACGCGCAACGACTGCTGCGCGGCGTGCGCGGCGTGCGCTGGAACCTGTCGCGCCGGCCTGCCCGTCGCCCGATCATCGTGGTGGGCTGCGCTGTCGGATAAAAACTGGGACACCCATGCACTGGATGCGGCCGATGTCAGCCCGGCGGACCGCGACACCGTCAGCCGCTATTTTTACCGCTGGACGGGGAAGCATCGCTGGGTCGACAAGAACAACCAGAACGGCCTGTGCGTCCCCTATTTGACCACCCTGTTCCCGGACGCGGTACTCGTGTTCGTCAAGCGCAGCCCGGGCGACAACCTCAATTCCCTGATCGAAGGCTGGCGCAAGCCCGACGAATTCGCGACCTGGTCCAAGGATTTGCCGGCGACGGTGGCGGTGGAAAACGGCCAGTTGAAGGAATGGTGTTTTTTTCTTGCCAATGGCTGGCGTGACTATGTGAACGCACCGGTTGAGGACGTGGCCGCATTTCAATATCGGGCGATCAATCAGGCGATTCTTGAGGCCCGTGCGACGTTGCCCGGGGCGCAGTGGGTCGAGGTGTTTTACGAAGACTTCCTGCGTGACCCCGCCACCACCTTCCGCCAGGTGTTCGAAGGCTGTGGCCTGAAGTTTGATGCCGCGCTGCAGGCGCGTTGCGCCGAGGTGCTCGATACGCCGTTCAATGCGTTTTCCGAAATCCGTCTCGACAAATGGAAGGACGGCCGCAACCGTGAAAAAATCGAGCGCGTGTTGCCGCAGGTGGCGGACGTGGCCGGGCGGATGGGCTATTGATGAGCGTGCCGGTCCTGCTGCTCGCGCTGTGCCTGCTGTTGTGGGGCGGCGTGTTGCTGGCGTTCGCCGCGCCACTGGTGGCGCGCTGGCGCGAGCCGGTGCTGCGGTGCCCGGTGCTCATCATTGAAAGCGATGACTGGGGCGCGGGATCGCTGGCCCAGGCTGCGGCGCTGGTTCGTTTGTCGGGATTGCTGAAAGGGGTGCGCGATTCGCATGGCCGGGCGGCGGTGATGACGCTGGGGGTGGTGCTGGAGGTGCCGGACGGCGCGCGCATCGCGGCGAGCGGGGGCGAGGTGTATCACGCGTTGCCGCTGGCCGATGCGCGTTTCGACGCTGTGCGCCAGGCGATGCTGGCGGGGATTCGGGCGGGGGTGTTCGTTCCGCAATTGCATGGCCAGTGCCACTACTGGCCGGAGGCGGTGATGGCGGTCGCGCAAACCGATGGCGCGGTGCGCGATTGGCTCTGCGCGGCCGAGCCTGCGGCAACCGAAGACCTGCCGTCGTACCTGCAAAGTCGCTGGATCGATGCGGGCAGCCTGCCGTCGCGCGCCTTGCCGGTTGACGCGATCCAGCGCGCCGTCGCTGCCGAAGCGCGGGCGTATCAAGCCGTGTTTGGCGAGCAGCCGCAGGTGGCCGTCGCCACCACTTTTGTCTGGAACGAGGCGGTTGAAGCGGCCTGGCGCGAGGCGGGCGTGAACGTCATCATCACCCCGGGTCGTCGCGCGACCTGCCGCAATGCAAGCGGGCAGCCGGCATGTGTCGATGCACGGATGTTGACAGGCGAGCGTTCAGGTGCCGGACAAATCTATCTGGTGCGCGACGTGTATTTTGAACCGGCGCTGGGCCACGTTCCGCAACGCGTGGTGGATGGCCTGCAATTGCGCACCTTGCAGGGGCGTGGCTGCCTGGTCGAAACCCATCGCTTCAACTTCCTGCGCGCACCTGAAGCGAGCTGCGTGGCGCTTGAGTCTGCCTTGCGCCAGGCGCTGGCCGCCTGTCCCGCATTGCGTTTCACCTCGCCGCTGGAACTGGCAAACGCGCTTCAGGCACGCGATGCGGAATGGGTTGAAACCCGGCTGCAGCCCCGCTTGCGGGCATGGCGTGCGCGGCTCGACGAGATCCCGCGCTTTCGCCGCATCGCGCAACTCAGCGGGCTGGCGCTGCCGCTGCGTCTGCTGGGAGGCGCAGCATGAAGCCGCGTTTTTCCGTGGTCATTCCCGCTTACAACAGCGCGGCCACGCTGGTGCGCGCGATCGAGTCGGTGCGGGCCCAAAGCTGGCCCGCGCATGAAATCATCGTGGTGGATGACGGCTCGCGTGACGCCACCGCCGAGGTGGCGCGCCAGTTTGGCGACGCTGTGCGCCTGATCCAGCAGGCCAACAGCGGGGTGTCGGTGGCGCGCAACGCCGGGGCGGCAGCGGCCAGCGGCAACTGGCTGGCGTTTCTCGATGCGGATGACTGGTATGCGCCGGATCGCATCAAGCTGCACGCCGAATGGATTGCCGAAGACCCCGGCCTGGATTTTCTGACCGGCGATTACGAATACCGCGATGCGGCGAACACGTTGCTCGGCACTTCGATGGCGCAGCACGCATCGGGACAGGCGATGCTGGCGAAATGCGGTGGCGCGCAGCGCGGGGTGATGGACACCCCCGCCGAGATCGCCGCCTTCGTCGCCGACCACTTTGGCGACACCCATACCCTGTCAGTTCCGCGTGCGCGTTTTATCCAGCTCGGCGGCTATCCCACCGGTTTCAAGGTGTGCGAAGACGTGCATTTTCTGACCCGGCTGGTGGCGCAGAGCCGCCGCATCGGCGTGGTGTGCCAGAGCCTGGGCGTGTATGCCATTCACGGCGGCAGCGCCACGCGCCGCGACCCGGTGGCGGCGCAGCGCGAAAACGTACGTACCCTGAATGATCTGGTGCGGCTGGCGACGCGGTTTCCGCTGCCGGTTCGCGAGGGGGTGGCTGCCCGCATGCAAAGCGCACGCTACAACCTGGCGTGCGCCCTGAGCAAAAGCGGCCAGCGCGGCGCAGCGGTTCGCGCCGTGTTGCCGTCGCTGGCCGCCGCCCCTGGCTGGACCAGCGTGCGCCAGGTGTTGTCGATGTTGAAAGGATGAAGTGGTGAATCGTTTTCTGGTGCTGACCGAGCTGTTCTTGCCGACCCGGGGTGGCACGGCCGTGTGGGCAGCGGAGGTGTACAAACGCCTCGGCGGCAAGGCCATCCATATCGTCACCGCCGATGTGCCGGGGGCGGCGGCGATCGATGCCGTCCACCCCAACCGCATCCATCGACTGAGCCTCAAGCGCGTGGCGTGGCTGCGCCCCGAGTCGCTGGCGATGTATGCGCGCTTCTTTTTCAGGTCGCTGGGCCTCGCGCTCACCCATCGCTTCGATGCCGTCCACGCGTTTCGCGCCCTGCCCGAAGGCCTGGTGGCGTGGGCCGTGGCGCGTCTGACATTTCGACCCGTCGTGATCTATGCCCATGGCGAAGAACTCACCACCTGGGGGCGTGGCGGAAAATACAAGGCGATGTGCTTCGCCCTGCGCCATGCCGACCGCGTGGTCGCCAACAGCGACCACACGCGCGCGACTCTGCTTGAGATGGCGGTTGACCCCGCGCGCATCACGATCATTTATCCTGGCGTCGATGTGGCCGTGTTTCGGCCGGGGTTGGAGGCGAATGATCTGCGCGAGAAACTGGGCATTCATGCCGACGAAAAACTGGTGTTCTCGGTGGGTCGCCTGTCGCGCCGCAAAGGCTTCGACCAGATGATCCGCGCGGTGGCGCAATTGCGCGCCGAAAGGGTTGTGTTGCACTACGTGATTGCCGGGATAGGCGAGGATGCGGACTATCTTGATCAGTTGATCGCCGAGCATCAATTACAAGGCGCGGTGCATCGTGTCGGCGCCGTGGGCGAGACCGATTTGCCGCGCTGGCTGAATGCCTGCGACCTGTTCGCCATGCCCAACCGCGACATCAACGGCGACAACGAAGGCTTCGGCATGGTGTTCATCGAAGCGGCCGCCTGCGGCAAACCCAGCCTGGCCGGCGAGGCGGGAGGCACCGGCTCGGCAGTGCTGCATCAGCAGACCGGATTGCGAGTGGATGGTCATTCGGTCGACGCGGTGGCGGCAGGCCTGCACATTTTTCTGACCCGGCCGGAACAGACGCGCGAGTGGGGGCAGCAGGCCCTCTTGCGGGTGCAGCGCGAATTTTCCTGGGAACGCGTGGCGGAAAAAACCCGGCAATTGAATCTGAGCCAACCTGATTGACGCCCATGACTGAAACTTCGCTCCCCTGGCCGGTCGCCGTATTCGCCCACAACGAAGCGCGCAACATCATCGCCTGCCTCGATAGTTTGCAAGCTGCTTCCAAGCACCCGATTAAATGCCATGTTCTGGCCAATGCCTGCACCGACCGCACTGAAGCGCTGGTGCGTGAATATGCTGTCCACCACCCTAATGTCCATTTGCTGTCGATCGCGCTGGGCGACAAGGCCAACGCCTGGAATGTGTTTGTGCACGAAGCAGCACCGCGTGGCGCATCGCATTATTTTTTCACCGACGGCGACGTACGTGCCACCCCGGGTGCGCTCGACGTGATGGCACAAGTATTGATGCTGCACCCGGAAGCCAACTGTGCGTCTGCTCTGCCAAAAAGCGGGCGCAACGTGGCGGCATTTCAGCGTGACATCCTGAAAAACCATGGCGTGGCTGGTGGTTTATATGGTTTGCGTGGCGCTTTTGTTGAACGCATCCGTGTCCAGGCGATCCATATGCCGATTGGCACCATCGGCGATGATGCACTGATAGGTGCGATGCTGAAATGGGATTTGCGCGGCGACACCCGCTGGGATGACAGTAAGGTCGTGGTGGCGCGGGATGCAGGGTTTGAGTTCGATTCGGTATCCCCCTGGCTGCCGCGTGAATGGAAAAAATATTATCGACGGCGCGTGCGCTACAGTGTGCGTGGCTACCAAAACAAGATGTTGGGGCGAGCAATTCAACCGGATGGTTTTGAGGCGCTGCCCAGGCAAGTGGCTGCGTTGTATCTTCGTTATCCTGAATTACTGAAAATCAGGTGGCGTGAGCTGGATACGCTATTTGACTGGTTGGCGATCCGGGAAATCAAGGCCACGTACTAATCGAGATGCTTGTTTCAATCTAGAAGGAATCGATCTATGAACCATTCTCTAAAAATTGTGATGGCATGTTTTGCTTTGTTTTTGCCAGTTGCGCCTGCGATGGCAGAATATGGGCCCAGTAAGGCTGAATTGGCAGCCTTGCCCGCTTATTGCGCGGCGCGCCTCGATGAAAAATCCGCTGCATTTAAAAGCTGGCAAGCGTCAATGGGACGCGATTTTCTCCACATCCACCATTACTGTTTCGCACTCAATTCTATGAACCGGGCGCGCGGCATGGCATCAGGTAAAGACCGACTTGGCGCGCTTGGCGATGCCAATATCAATTTCAATTATGTGTTGAAGAACACCTTACCCGACTTTTACTTGCGTTCCGAAATGCTGATGAATCGCGGTATCACCATGTCTATGATGAATAGAGACGGGGAGGCCATTGGCGATCTGCTCAGGTCCATCGAAATAAACCCGAAGCAACCGCGTGCCTATACGACACTGGCTGATATGTACGAAAAACAGAATAACCGCAAAAAGGCACTTGAAACAGTGATCGCGGGTCTGCGTTATAACCCCGACTCCAAGGGTTTGCAGCGCCGCTATTCCAGGTTAGGCGGCAAGTTGCCCTATCCAGCACCGATCGAGCCTATCCCGGTTGAAACTCAGGGAGCCAAGACTGACGCGCCGGTTTCTGTACCTGAAAATTCAGTTTCCGAGGCAGACTCGGATGCATCGGCGACTGATGCCTCGGCAGATAAACCGATCGCCCCTCCCCAAATCGGGTCACCGACTAACCCTTATTGTCGTTTTTGCCCGAACTAAGAAAAGATTATGTTTTGATGAAAAACAAGGCTGGGGCGGTACGGTGAGAGTTCCATGGAAAATAAGGAATGCATCCAGACTGACAGGTAATTACCTTGCTTTTGTGCAAAATAAAATGCTTGGTCTGTTCAAGGCGGAGATGGCCGGAAAACACATCGTTTTTGCTTGCGATTTTCATGGCATCACAGGCGCGACGATTGCCATCGCGAGAATCGCCAATTTATTGGCGAACAAGTACAGGGTGAGTTTTGCTGCAGATCCGTTTAGCGATTACAACGTCATGCTTGAAAAAAAGGTTGTCATCATTCCCTTCAAATCGCTCAAAAAAAACAAGTTCGATTTGTATGTTTGTGATGGTCACATGGGCCTCTCTTTCTTTTCCTGGCTGGCCGAACGCAACAGAAAATCCCTGCTGACCATCCACGGTGTGCTGCGCAAGGAAAATAGGCTGGAGAAAGTGCATTTGGCGAGTAAATCGCATCTGGTTGGCGAAACCCAGTTCATGAATCATGAAGTTGATCAATCTCGGTACTTCGTCATCCCGAATTATTGTGAAAAAATCATCAAGAAACGTCATGCCAACAATGTCGGGATTGTCGGTCGCTTGGACGATCCAAACAAGAATGTCCCGGAGGCGTTATCCATTGCAAAGCTATCTGATGCCAAGGAGATTCATTTATGGGGCGGAACTGATAGTCGACTTCCTGAAGGCAGGGTGAAGTACCACGCATGGACTCGCAACAAAAACAGAATTTACGATTCCTTCGATGTGCTGATTTCGATGTCCAAGGAGGAATCGATGGGGCTGACAGTTATTGAAGCAATGTCGTGCGGAATACCATGTGTCCTGGCGGACATTCCCGGGTTCCAGGTTTACAAGAATTGTCCGGGGGTGGCGCTCGTGCAGATGGGCGATTGGGAGGCGGCAATTGGGCATGTCAATCGTTTCCTGAAAAAAAAAGCCGAATTGAAAACTGGGTTGGTTAACCATTGGGACGGGCATTATTCCCGGCATGCAGTTGCTGAAATGTGGTTCAGGGAAATTGAAAAACTCACATCCTGAATTGAGTCGCCAGGCAGTGGTCTGTTCAAATGGGCGCAAGTTATTTACAGATTAGGCTTCGGTGCTCAAAAACTCTTGCAGACCTACCCAGAGCTCCGCGTTGACATCCGGGTGCGCTTCTGAAACATCGTGCTGGCAGGCGGGGTCGCTTTCCAGATCGAACAGGCGCAGCAGATGGCCAGATTCCAGCGGCTGATACACCAGTTTCCAGCGGCCATGCCGGATCATGCGGTCTTTCGCACGCAGGATGGCATCGCAGTATTCAGGCTTGATCGCCAGGGTGCCACTGGCGCGGTTGGGGACTTCCAGCAGTTCCAGCAGATCCGGGTAGCGCAGATGGTTTTCGGGCAAACCGGGTATGTCGGCGATCCAGATGCCGGTTTCGTTGAAGGCGTCGAGTTCGGGGCAGGCGCCGTCCGTGCTCAGGCACGCCACCAGCGACACACCGTCAATGCCGGGTGCAGGTGCCGCGTCGATCAGCTCGAGCAGGGTGGGCACCAGGTCGATTGAGCGCACCACCTGGTCGATCCGGCCACGTGCCGGGCGGCGCGGATCACGGATCAGTAGCGGGATGCGGGGGCTGAAGTCGCCGACAGCCGAGTTGCCCTGCCCCCAGGTGTCGTGCTCGAAAAACTCCATGCCGTGGTCGGAGTACACCACGACAATCGTATTGTCGGCGAGCCCGCAGGCGTCGAGATGCGTCAGCATTTTGCCGACTTCGTCGTCGAACTCCGCTACGCAGCCATCATATAAATCAATGATTTGATCGAGGTCGAACTCCTCTTTGGGCGCACCCTGGCGGCGAATGATTTCGAACGGATCGGTGAGCCGCGCCATGGCGAACTTGGATTCGCCTGCATGCGCTGGATCAGAGAAGCGTCCATACCACGGCCATTCAGAAGCAAACGGCGGGTGGGTGGTGGAATAGAACAGGTTGAGAAAAAACGGCTGGGTATCTCCCGCGAGGCGCGACACCAGGCGCCGCGCGCGCTTGCCCAGCGGTTGCGTCAGCGGCACGCCACCCAAGTAGTACAGCTCGGGCAACAGCAGCCGCCCCAACCGGTTGTGGGTGAACAGGGAGACGAACAGGCGCAAGTCCTTGGGGCCCTGGCGGATCAGATATTTCAGGTTCCACTGGTCTTCCGGCAGGTCAGTGTAGTCGAAGCCGAACGAATATTTGCCGAGGTCGGCGCCGCACCAGTCGGAAATGGCCGCAGTGCGATAGCCCGATTGCTTTAGCAGGGTGGGCAGCGCATCGATTTTCAGTCGGGTATTCTCATCGTCGGCGAAGTTGTCGCGGATGCCATGGGTGTGCGGCCAGGTGCCGGTCAGCATCGAGATGAGGCTGGGTGCGGTGCGCGCGCAGGGTACGTAACAGTTGCTGAACAGCGCGCCGGATGCCGCCAGCCGGTCGATGTGCGGGGTCAGCGCACGGTGATAGCCGAGCGCGCCCAGACGGTCGGCCCGCAGCGTGTCGGAGCCGATCATCAGGATGTTGGGTGCGGCCTTGGGATCGCGTAGCGTTTGCCTGCGTGGTGCACGCGGCTGCGGCTGCCAGCTTGCCCAGATCAGGGTGCCGCTGAAAAAAAGTGTGGTCGTCCACAGCGCAACCAGGTCGCCCAGGCGGTTTTCCTTCGCCATCTGCCAGGTGGCGGTGATCAGCAACAGACCGCTGATCGCCATCCCGCCCCGTTGAATCAGCGTAATGCGGGCTGGCGTCATCCACTGCCACAGCGGGTACAGCCGACTCATGCGGTAATGCATCGACGCCACCAGCAGGCCGGGGTTGAAGCGCAATTTGCGGATGAATTGCAGGGCAAAGCTGCCCACGATGCCGAGGGCGGCAGAGCCGAGCGCGATGCCGGTCGACCAGCCGATGCCTGTCGCGGTGGCCAGCATGAAGGCCAGCAGCATGCCGATGCCTCCAGTGAACAGCATCAGGCCGAATGCCCACAGCGAAAGCCGTGCCAGCGCGAACAGAGTGTAGCGCTGGTAGTGGGTGAGCACTTCTTCGCGGATGCGCGGCCCGGTTTGCGAAAAATCGAGCAGCGACTTGGTAAGCAGAGCGGCTGTGCCCACGCCTGCCACGCCTGCCGCAGGCAGCAGCCCGGCCCAGCGGGCATCGCCGCTGGCGAACCAGGCGATCAGACCGCAGGCCGCGGTGGCGATAGCCAGCGCCTCGACACGCAGGATGCCGGCATCGGGCGGCAAGTTCAGCCGCTTGCCGCGAAACCCGGACTCGCGGTGGCCCTGGATTTCGCCCAGCGCCGCTGCCGTGCGCACCCAGAAAAAACGCCGCTTCGCCCACGACAGGCTGAACACACTGTGAAAACCGTATTCCGCCAGCTTGCGCCACATATAAAGCGGAACCGAGCCGCCGCCATGAATGCGTGCGGTCGAGCGGGTGCGCTGGTAGCTCTTTTTGAGCAGGTAGCCAAGCTGCAACCGCTCGGTGTCGACGTAGTGGTGTTGCACGATGTCCGGCGCATATTGGCAGCGTTCGCCGCGCGTCATCGCGCGCAGCACGTATTCACTGTCTTCGCCGCCGCCCAGATCATGGCCGACGGGTCCCAACTCAGTGGAAAACTGCCCCGCCAGCTCGAATACGCGCCGCCGCACCACCAGGTTGCCGCCGCCCGGGATGGGGCCAACTTCGGCGCTGATGGTTTTCGGCGTCATCCCCTGGTCATAACGTGGAACCGGCAGCGGATAGATGCGGTACGCGCCTTCTTCATGCACCCACGTGGGCTCGTTGCCGTCCCAGTCCGGCAGGATGCGGCCGCAGTAAAGCCCGGCATCGGGCCAGGTGGTGACGGCACGTTCGATCGCCGTCAGATAATCGTCGTCTACGCGGTGATCGTCGTCCACAAAAGCGGTCAGTTCGGTTTCGATCTGCGGAATCGCCTCGTTCAGCGCGTGCGATTTTCCTGGCGTCGGCACCGTGATCACGCGCAGCGGCAGCCAGTTGTTGGCAGCTTGCTGTGCCTGGTACGCCTGCATCTGCGCCACGGTGTCGTCGCTGCAGGCATTGGCCGCCACCAGGATGCGCACCGGCATCGCGGGACGCCCGGCGCGGTTGATCGAGGCCAGGGCCTTGTGCAGCAGGTCTGCCCGGTTGTGGGTGCAGATGAGGAGGGTAAGTTCGGTCACGTAAGCCTTTTGGCGGAGCGCTGGCGGTAGCCCTGCAGATAGCCCAGCGCGTGGGCGGCGTTCATGGCCTGCCGAATCTGGCCGGGCTTGCGAGCCAGGAACAGGGCGAGCGTCTTGGCACCACGGCTGAAAAACTGGCGCAGCAGGAAAGGCGGAATGCCCAGCCAGCCGGCCGGAAAATGGGGTGCGCTGAGCTGCGCCTGGCGCAGCCCTGCCCGGTAATGCAGTTTCAGGAAATAGCGGCGATGCAGTTTCCAGGCGTCGACCGAGTGCTGCACCACCATGTCCGGGCGGTAGCGGATTCTGGCCTGTCGCGCCAGCAGGGCGCGCAGCATGATGGCGTCCTCGCCGCCGCCGACATCCGCCCCCTCGCGGTTGTAGCGGGGGTCGAAACGCAAGGCGGGGTCATCGCGGAAGAGCCGCATGTCGTAGGCCACATTGGCGGTCCAGATGGGCGTACTGCTGTCCTTGATCCAGAAGTGCTGCGAACCGTGATCGACAGCGGCCAGAAAGCCGAGCAGGTCGTCTTCAAGCCAGGACGGACGGATGTGCGTGACGAAATCCATTTCCACGCAGCCACCGACGCATTGCGCGCCTTCGTTGACGATGGCGTCACAGGCGGCGGCGAGAAAGCCGGGATGCGGCAGTTCGTCGTCATCAATGAACACCAGGATGTCGCGGTCGAGCGATTCTTCGAGGGCACGATTGCGCGCGGGCACGATACCGGGCGCGGTTTCGGTGACCACGCGCAGCTCCGCGCCGGATTGTTGTTGCAGCGCGTTCAGCACCGCCAGCGTGTCGTCGGGACTGTTGTTGTTGATCGCGAGAATATCGAATGGGATCGGGCAGTTTTGCGCACGCAGCGCGGCGACCAGTTTGTCCAGCCGGTCGGCGCGTTTGAACGTGCAAAAAGCGACAGTGAGCGTGGTCATGCAATACGTGCCGTCAGATGTGGTTGCGCGCGCTGCGGCGGTTGTCTACCAGGCGAATCAGCGAGTCGAACAGCGGCGCCGGCAGAAAGCTTGCAAAGATGTATTTGGCGTCGCGCGCTTTCCAGTCAGCCTTGCGGAAGGCATGGCGGAACAGTCGGCGCGACGAGTCGGTATCGCGGCGCCAGTGGCAGCGATAGGCTTCGGGCAGCAGGGAACCGTAGACCAGCGCATCGCGCGTTTCGCGGCCGAGATGGGCAACTTGCGTGGGATGGTGGCGGACGAAGGTTTCGCGCACGGCAACCGCGTCGAATACTTGCCGCCAGCGCGGAATGTGCGCGTCGCCGCGCGGATAGCGGCGATAAAACGCCAGCACCTGGGGGACGCGCACCACGGTGGGCTGGGTGGGCAGCATGCGCAGCCACAGGTCGTAATCCATGGCCGTGGGCAGGCGTTCCGAAAATCCGCGCAAGCGGTCGATCAGCTGGCGTCGCACCAGCACGCCATTGATCGGCCACGGACAGGACTGCAGGAACAGGGCGGCCGCGTCGGATTCGACGTAATCGGGGGGTATGTAGGGTTGCGTGTCAGCAGCCGCCTCGCCCACGTTTTGCCAGCCGCAATAGGCGACATCGGCCAGCGTGTCGGTCATGGCAGCGTGCAGTTGCTGGAGCGCATCGGGATGCCAGGTGTCGTCGGCGTCCAGAAAGGCGATGAAGTTGCCGTGCGCATGATCCAGCCCGTGATTGCGTGCGGTATAGGGGCCGCTGTTGGTCTGGTGCAGCACCGTGATGCGGTCGGGATGCGCTGCGGCCAGGCGGGCAATGATCCGGGTCGAGGCATCGGTCGAGCCGTCGTCCACGATGATCAGTTCAATCGAGGGATAGCGCTGTTGCAGCACGCTCTCGATCGCCTCCTCCACAAACAGGGCGGCGTTGTAGCAGGGCATGACAACGGAAATCAGCGCGGGGTCAAAGTGGTCCATCGGATAAGTGGGTTTATTGGTCTCGTCGGCCGATCAGCCCGCGGTGCCAGGATTCTGGCAGCCAGGCGGGCAGCATGTACTTCCAGTCGCTGAGTGTGCCATAGCCTTGTTGCATGACGGCACGAAAAATGCGCCGCGCGGCAGGCAGGTCGCGTTGCCAGTAGCAGGCGTAGCCACGCTTGAGCAGTTCGCCGGTGGTCAGGGCACGCAGGCGGTCGCGGCCGAGCTGGTGCTGAAAGGCCAGGTGTGCGGCGAGGTAGTGCTGTTGCGCCTGCCAGAATTGGAGCGCGGCAAGGGCGTGATCGGCCGAGGCCTGCGCAGCGCCATGAAAATGATAGAAGGCCAGGACCTCGGGCACCCGTACGATCGGTGCGGTGGTGGCCACGTTCAGCCACAGCGCGTAATCCTCGGCATTTTTCAGCGTCGGGTCGAAGCCGTTTGCAGCCAGCACCGCCTCACGTTTGACCAGCGCGGCGTGGATCGGCCAGCGGCAGCCGGCAAACAGCGTTTCGATCTTTTCGGCAGTTTCATAGTCGGGCGGCACGAAGGGCTCGCCGCGGCCGCCCGATATCCCCAGATTTTGCCAGCCGCAGTAGGCCAGCACCGCCTCCGGATGGCCTTCGAGTGCGGCCGACAACTGCGCCAGACATCGGGTGTCCCAGGAGTCATCTGCATCCAGAAAGGCGATGTAGCGCCCTTGCGCCAGCGCAAGCCCGGCGTTGCGAGCGGCGCTGACGCCCTGGTTGGGCTGGGCGTGGATGCGGACGCGCGGGTCGGTTTGCGTGCGCAGCCAGGCCAGGGTCGAGTCGCTGGAACCATCGTCAATAGTGATGAGTTCCCAGTCAGAATAGGTCTGTGCCAGCACGCTGCCCACGCTGGACGGCAAATGTACCGCTGCGTTATGGCAGGGCATGATGATGGAAATGACCGGCGGCATCGGCTTGGCTCAGACGCGTCGCAAGCGACGCAACGCGTAGGCTGCGATGTCCCGCCAGCGCACATCGTGGCTGCCGAAATAGAGCTTTCGCGTAAAGCTGCCGAGCGTATCGGTATTGAAAACGGTCAGGCGCCGCAAGCGATAGGGATCCTTGTCGCGCAATGCCCAGCCTGTTCGGGTGGTGCAGGCGGCGGCATAACCGGCCTGTTCAACCGCCTCGGCGCAACGAACGTCCCAGGCACCGTATGGGTAGGCGAAACTGTTGACCGCGTTACCAAGGATATCTTCAAGCGTGGCCTTGGAGTCAGTCAATTCCTGCATCAGGCGCACATCATCGGTTTCTGGCAGGCGCACATGATTCACCGTGTGGGAACCGATTTCCATGCCGTTTTCTTGCATGTCGCGCAGCTCGGCTACGTTGAGCAACCGCCCTGCGGGACGGCCGTCGTCGGGCCACAGCGGCGATTGGCCGACCGAGCCCGACACGATGAACCAGGTCGCACGCATGCCGCGTTTCATGAGTTCTTGGCAGGCGTCGAGGTTGTCTATATAGCCGTCGTCAAAGGTGATGACAGCCGTTCGCCCCCTCCAGGTTTTTGCGGGAGCCGCAACCAGCTCGCCCATGGTCGGCGTGGCATAGCCTTCGGTGGCCAGAAAGTCGAGTTGGTCGCGGAAGCGTTGCATGGAGACGGACCATGGCCATGCTGATATGGCTTTACCTGGCGTGATGGCGTGGTACATGAGCATGATTGGTCCATGTTGGCCAGCCTGGCGGTGTAGTGAGCGTGAGATGGGATCGATCCAGGTCATGCGATGGCTTTGGCAAGTTTAAGTTTGACCTTCCAGCGTGTGGTTTCTGTGGCAAGTGCCGGAATGGGTAGATATAAAAAACAGAGGGCATAAACCAGTCCACCCACAATAGCCATCAGCAACACATACAATGCATCGACCGATCGGATGGAGGGCGGGATGATATGCTCGGCCAGCCATAAGGCGGCAAGCAGTGCGGTATTGAGGAGCACTGCAGGCATAAAAGCGCGCGCAAGGTCAGCCCAGCGTGCATTGAGAGACAGTTTGGCAAGCCAGAACATGTGAATGGACATATAGAGTAGGGCAATGACCATGCCGGTTGCCACACCAACCATCCCGTAAGGCAGACCGACCAGAATGGCGGCAGCGGCCACAGCAATCATGATGATCTGCGCGACCAGTTCTCTGTCCAACCAGTTGCGCGCGGCCAGTACGGCACCGGACAGGTTTTCGATCATCATCAGCGGTGCGGCGAAGCTGAGAATGATCAGGGGAAAGGCCGAATCGGCCCATCGATGACCAAAGAGCGTGACGACCAGCGGTTTGGCCAGCCATAGAAATCCGATATAGAAAGGCAGGGCATACACGGCCACCAGCGTCAGGCTGCGAAAAAACAGATAGCGGGATTTGTCGAGGTTGTCCTGTTCCTTCGCCAGTGCGCGGAACAGGACTTCGTACACCGAGCCGGTAATGAAGCCATGCGGGCGTGCAGCCAGACTTTCTGCCTTGTTGTACAAGCCCACTCCGGCAGGGCCCATGCTGCGCGACAGGATGAAGGTGGGAAGCTGGCTGCGTATGTAGTAAACGATGTTGTTACTGGAGGCCAGTAGGCCATAACGCATGAGCTCGCCAGCGCGAGCAAAATCGAAGTTGATACCCGGACGCCAGCGCGCGTGCCAGGAAAGTTGCAGTGCACCCGATACTGAACCCAAAAGTCCGGCGAGGATCAGGCTCCATGGGCCGTGACCCAGATAGGCGAGGCTCAGCGCGATGCTGTTGTAGACCACCAAGTTGATCAGCTGAACCGCCGTTTTGGCCTTGAAACGCATGTCTCGGTGGAGCATGTTGCTGGGTACGTTAAAAAATGGTCGAATCAAAAAAGATAGTGAAGACACGCGCAGCAAGTCGGCATACACGGGGTTGCCATACCAGCGGCCAAACCAGGGCGCGATTGCAAAAAAGAAACCAACGATCACTAATCCGATCAGGAATTGCAGCGTGAATAGCAAATCGTAGTCACGCTTGCTGGCCTCTTTCGCACGGACCAGGGCTTGCCCCATCCCACCGCCTGCAACAAAACCCGCAAGATTGGTGAAGATCAGGATTGTCGCCACCATGCCGAATTCGGCCGGCATCATCAGGCGGGCAAGAATCAGCCCCAAGGCGAAGTTGATAATCTGGCTTCCGGTATTGCCGATAAATACCCATTTGGCGCCGTGGCGGATATTGTTTCCGATACTCAATGGCTTCTCCCCATACATCGTTTGATTGGGAAGGTAGGTGAAGCGACGTTTTTCAGGTGCCTTTGTTTTCGTGAAAGCGGGCCATTAATAATATGGGCGCCAGGGTAGAAACGGTTGCGCTCAAGTTGTGCAAACTGACTGTTCGCGGGGAGGGGAGGGTGTGGTCGCATACGTTGGTGGCGGTTGGGTGTTAGTCAGTTTTACGTTCGAGGTGGTCGATTTGCCTGCTTCGGGCAATATCGTTGTCAATCCGGAATGTAAGCGGAGTGTCGTTTACGTGTTGTATCCGAAAACCATTAACGGCACCAGCGCAATGAATATTAGGTAATTGAAACGGTGGCCTGATTAGTCAGGAGTTCATCCTTGTGGTTTATCGGTCTGCTGGCGGATGAGGGTTTGATCCTTGTTACGCAGAGAGCCCATCCGATAAACGGCAAATAATGCTATGGGCATCACCATCAACTTATGGCTGGCCAGCTTGAGTTTCCATGAAACTAAAGGCTCTTTGGAAAAGACATGCAATCGCCCAAGTGGGAAGTAGTGCATATCCAGTCTCTTTGCCAGCAGCGACAAACCTTTGCGCGAGAAAAAAGCAATGTGCTGACCAGTGCCGAACGCGTAATACCCCCATTTGCCAGCAGCGGGCGGAGCATTGTCTGGAAAGGTTTCGGTTGTGAAAATCAGAGTGTTAGTCTGATGGGTAGCCAAGATTTGTTCAATGAATTCAAGAGGGTTGAGCGTGTGCTCTAACACTTCTATAGCGCTGATGGCGAGGCAGGCGCCTTGGTTGGCATCGTATTCAAAGCCCCGGGCAAACAGATTTTTTGAATAAGGGTCGGACCAGTAATATTTGAATCCCAGATCGCGCATCAGTCGGGTCAGCAAGCCGTATCCACCAGCCACATCAACATATTGACCGTGTCCACGGTCACCCAAAACCAGATAGTTGATTGCTGCGAGCCGCAGCGCGGTGAAGATGTTTCGTGCCGCTATATCCGTGTCCTCCCGAGCGATGGACTCGGAGTAGGCTTCATCCAGCCACGTGGGTTGGTCAACGAAGATGTGGTCGCACGCCGCGCAATAGCGATAGAGCGCCGCATGTTTTTTGAGGACGGTGGCGGTGAAAATTGTTTGGGTTTCTGCGCCGCAAATATGGCAATCCATGCGTCATTTATCTATTTGATGGGTTTATATGGCTTGCGTCCATTTACGGAGCGGGCGTAAGTGAGCATTGTTCGGCGACCCGATTGGCAAATAACTCACGCGTGTAGTGCTTTGAAATTTGCGCATAACCCAGTTCAGCATCTAGGCACCGATCAACCGGATCGTCTAACCAAGCGAGACACAAATTGGTAAATTCGGCATCACTTTGAGCGACGCCCAAGCCTGCGTTTGCAAGGTTGAGCTTGAACGCTTCGGCACCTTGTGGAGTGGTTACACACGCGCGGCCAAATGCCAGCGATTCCAGAATCTTGATATTGGTGCCGCCACCGGAATAAATCGGAGCAATGGTCAATGCCGCGTTGCAGTAGGCCGCGCCAAGATCATCAACAAACCCTGGAGCCGAGACATCCGGATGCCGCTCCCAGGCCTGCCGCATTGCGGGTGGGGCGGCACCCACGAGCAGCAGCCGGGTGTCCGGCCGGGCCGCCTTGATGGAAGGCCAGCAGCGGGCAAGGAAACGGTCGATCCCCTCGCGATTGGGCGCATACCAGAGTGAGCCGACAAACAGCAGGGTGGTGCTGTCCGTTTGGGGAAAAGGCTCGGCAGGCGGGCTAAACGGGATATTAGGCAACAGAGTCGATTGCAGTTCGGAATGGCGTGCCTGGTCGCGCGGGCTGACGAAAAAGAAGGCGTCAAATCGCTTGAGCTGCCGCTGCGCCAGTCGGGCGGCGTAGGCTGATTTTAGTCGCGCGGCCAGCGCCAGCATACCGGGTGCGTAGTGGTAGCCCCAATCGTCGAGATCGACCACGGTGCGCACGCTGGACGGAATCAAGAGTTTGCAGATGGGATTGAGGTAACGGCTGACGATCAGTCGGTATGCCCCCAAATTCACGCCGTTTTCACGCAGGACCTGGTTAAGGATGGGGTCAGGTTGAAATTTTCTGATGCCAAGTGGGCGCTGATGCCACAGACCGTGCGCCAGAATACCTGACTTGGGCGGCGTCAATCGGCTGGCACCGGGGGTCGGTTCGAGCAGCAATACGTCCACTTCCCCCAAGTTTTGTAGCGCGGAATAGAGCAAAGCGGTGCGCTGTTGTGCACCGGATTGGGGCGCAAATGGCGAAGCAGGCGAAACCAGCAGGATAGGCTTGGACATGGCCGTTAGATTGTAAGCGGAGTCTGCTTGCTGTGTGTGGCCGCAGGGACGGTTGGCTGTGAGCGTTGCTACAATGCGCCGTCCGCCTTTAACTGTCCGTTCCGTCTGTATGCAAACCCTCACCGTCGATCTCGGCGACCGCTCCTACCCCATCCATATCGGCCCCGGTCTGCTCGACCAGCCCGAACTGATCCTGCCGCATCTGGCGCAGAAGCGCGTGATGGTCGTGACCAACACGACGGTGGCGCCGCTGTATCTGGCGCGGCTGACGGCGACGCTGGCGCGCGGCGGGGTGGCGGCAACCAGCGTGGTGCTGCCCGACGGCGAAGCCTACAAGAACTGGGAAACGCTGAACCTGATTTTCGATGCGCTGCTGACCCAGCGGGCCGAGCGCAAGACCACGTTGATCGCGCTCGGCGGCGGGGTGATCGGCGACATGACCGGGTTTGCCGCGGCGTGTTACCAGCGCGGCATGCCGTTCATCCAGATTCCGACCACCCTGCTGTCGCAGGTCGATTCGTCGGTGGGCGGCAAGACCGGCATCAACCATCCGCTCGGCAAGAACATGATCGGCGCGTTCTATCAGCCGCAGGTGGTGCTGGCCGATACCGATACGCTTGATCTGGGACGTGGAATTTCTCGGCTGGCTCGAAGCCAACATGGACAAGTTGCGTGCGCTGGATGCGCAAGCGATCGCCCACGCCATTCACCGTTCGTGCGAGATCAAGGCGCAGGTGGTGAGCCAGGACGAGCGCGAAGGCGGCATCCGCGCCATTCTCAATCTGGGCCACACCTTTGGCCACGCCATCGAAACCGGCATGGGCTATGGCAACTGGCTGCATGGCGAAGCCGTGGGTGCAGGCATGGTGATGGCGGCGGAAGCTTCGCGTCGCATGGGCTGGTTGAGCGAAGCGGACGTGGAACGCAGCCGCGCCCTGATCCGCGCCGCCGGCCTGCCGGACGTGGCGCCCGATCTGGGCGCGGACACCTGGCTCGATTACATGGGGCACGACAAGAAGGTCGAGTTCGGCAAGCTGCGGTTTGTGCTGCTGAAGCGCCTGGGTGAAGCGGTGGTGACGGGCGACCTGCCCGAGGCTACGTTGCGCGCCACGCTGGCGGCGTGTGTCGCACCCGGCTGCGACTAGCTGCTGGATGCACGGTTGCGGCCATCTCCGGCGTGCCGCACACTGGGGCCGACTGCTTCGTCACTGATTCCGCTTGCCGTGCCACACCAGGACTGACTCCGCCCATGACCGAACTCGCCCCTTACGCCGCCCATTCCAGCCAGACCCGCGGTCGCACGCATCCTGAAGCTCCGGCTGCACCCCGCTCCGAATTCCAGCGCGACCGCGACCGCATCATCCATTCCACCGGGTTCCGGCGACTGGAATACAAGACCCAGGTGTTCGTCAACCATGAAGGCGACCTGTTCCGCACCCGCCTCACCCACAGCCTCGAAGTCGCGCAGATCGGCCGCACCATTGCCCGTCTGCTGGGCCTCAACGAGGACCTGGTCGAAGCCGTCGCGCTGGCGCATGACCTTGGTCATACGCCGTTTGGCCATGCCGGACAGGATGCGTTGAACGCCTGCATGAAGGAGCACGGCGGCTTCGAACACAACCTGCAGTCCTTGCGCGTGGTCGATCTGCTGGAGGAGCGCTACGCCGAGTTCGATGGCCTGAACCTCACCTTCGAAGCCCGCGAAGGCATCCTCAAGCACTGCGCGCTTGGCAACGCCGAAAAGCTCGGCGCGGTCGGCGCGCGTTTTCTCGCCAGAACCCAGCCCTCGCTCGAAGCCCAGATTACCAATCTGGCCGATGAAATTGCCTACAACAATCACGACGTCGATGACGGATTGCGTTCCGGGCTCATCAACATCGAGCAACTGATGGAGGTGCGGCTGTTCGCCCGCCATCACGACGAAGTGAAGGCCCGATATCCCGCGCTGAATGGCCGCCGCATCGTGACCGAAACGGTACGGCGCATCATCAATACGCTGATTCTCGATCTGGTGGCCACCACCCGCAGCAACATCGAAACCAGCGCTGTCGGCAGTATTGACGACGTGCGTGCTACCGCGCCGCTGGCGGCGTTCAGCGAAGTGCTGCTGGACGAACACCGTGAACTGAAACGCTTTTTGCACCGGCACCTGTACCGCCACTACAAGGTTGCGCGCATGAGTGCCAAAGCCAGCCGCATCATCAGCGATCTCTACACGGCCTTCATCGGTGATGCGCGTTTGTTGCCGCCTGAACACCAGGCGCGCGAGTCGCTTGAAGGCGCGCGCGCGGTCGCCGATTACATTGCCGGAATGACCGACCGCTACGCCATGCGCGAGCATCGGCGCATTTTTGCGGTGGAAGAGATTTGCAGCTGACTCCCGGGCGCGCCTCGCGTTCGCAAAGCGGCGTTAAGCCCGGCGCACCCGCCTGCGTATAATCGCGGCTCCCGTTTTCAATACGATTTCCCCATGCGCACCCTTATTTGCGGCTCCCTCGCCTTCGACTCGATCATGGTGTTTCAGGATCATTTCAAGAATCACATCCTGCCCGACAAGATCCACATGTTGAACGTGTCATTTCTGGTGCCTGAAATGCGCCGCGAGTTTGGCGGCTGTGCGGGGAATATCGCCTACAACCTCAAGTTGCTGGGTGGCGAACCGGTCATCATGGCGACCGTGGGCGACGATTTTGGCGTCTATGCCGACCGTCTCGACCACTACGGCATCACCCGCGAAGCCATCCGCCAGATGCCCGGCAGCTTTACCGCGCAGGCCTTCATTACCACCGACCTGGCGGACAACCAGATCACTGCGTTCCACCCGGGCGCGATGAATTATTCGCACCAGAACGATGCATCGCTTGGACGCGAAATCGGCCTCGGCATCGTTTCGCCCGACGGCCGCGACGGCATGCTCAACCATTGCCGCCAGTTCCATGCGGCAGGGATTCCCTTCGCGTTCGATCCCGGTCAGGGGATGCCGCTGTTTTCCGGCGCAGAGTTGCTGGAGATGGTCGAACTGGCGGATTACGTCACCCTCAACGACTACGAAGCCGAACTGCTGCTGGCGCGCACCGAACTGTCGGTTGAGGCGCTGGCGGCCAGGGTGAAATGCCTGGTCATTACGCGCGGCGAAAAGGGGTCGAGCCTGTATGCCGACGGCCGCGTGATCGATATTCCGGTGGTACCGGCCGGGCAGGTGCTTGATCCCACCGGCTGTGGCGATGCCTTCCGCGCCGGCCTGCTCTACGGTATCGCGCAGGGGTTCGACTGGGAAACCAGCGGCCAGCTGGCCAGCGTGATGGGCGCGATCAAGATCGAGCACCGCGGCGGGCAGAATCACCAGCAGGCGCGCGAAGACATCGCCGCGCGCCTGCTGCAGGCCTTTGGCAAGACGCTCTGAATTGTCCCGCTGAACTTTGCCGGTTTGGCGCAGCCTATCGTGCAACTTGAACCGCCAGGAGAACTGCCATGCTGAAAAATCGCCCACGCTTGTGCCTTGTCCTCGTTGCTGCTGCGGTCGTCGCGCTGGGGGGCTGCGCCAGTGGAACCGGCGGCAAGGACTATTCGCGCGAGCAGGCCCGCACCGTCCAGGAAGTACAGATGGGCGTGGTGGAGTCGGTGCGTCAGGTGACTATCGAAGGCACTAAAACGCCGATCGGCGCAGGCGCCGGTGCGGTGGTCGGCGGCGTGGCGGGCAGCACTGTTGGCAGCGGCCGGGGCAGCGTGGTGGGCGCAGCACTCGGCGCAGTGCTGGGCGGCCTTGGCGGCGCGGCGGCGGAAGAGGGCATCACCCGGCAAAAAGGGGTGGAAATCACCGTCAGGCTGGACTCGGGGCGGATCATCGCGGTCACCCAGGCGGCCGATGAAGTCTTCAACGCCGGCGAGCGCGTGCGGGTGCTGTCGGGTGGCGGCACCACACGGGTGTCGCATTGAGCCGTCATCGTTTCGCAACCTGAACGTCATGCCGGGTTAATACCCCCTCACTAAGCTGGGCGCATTCCAACAATGAGAGTGCCCCATGCTCGAGGTCCATAGCCCGTCATCCGCCCCTGTCAGTTCGGCTCAAACGGCCCAGATCCAGGCCGGTCCCATCTCGTCCGGTGCAGCAACCACCAAGCCTGCCAGTCGATATCACGTCTCGCTGGCAGTCGACGACAGCGAAATCCGCGAGGCGCAACGCCTGCGTCATCAGGTGTTCGTCGGGGAAATGGGGGCGCGGCTGACGACGGTTTTGCCAGGCCACGACATCGACCTCTACGACCCCTTTTGCGATCACCTGCTGGTGCGCGACCTCGCCAGTGGCGACGTCGTCGGCACCTACCGTATCCTGCCGCCCGACGCGGCCAAGCGTATCGGCAGCTATTACTCCGAACAGGAATTCGACTTCACCCGGCTTCACGATCTGCGGCCGCGCATGGCCGAACTGGGACGTTCTTGCGTGCATCGCGACCATCGCAGCGGCGGCGTGATCGCCCGTTTATGGATGGGGCTGGCCGAATACCTGACGCGCAACGGCTGCGAATATATCGTCGGCTGCGCCAGCATCGGCATGGCCGATGGCGGCCAGGTCGCGGCCAGCGTGTACCGCCAGGTCAGTGCCAGCCACATGGCGCCGGTCGAATGGCGCGCCACACCACGTTATCGCCTGCCGGTCGAATCGCTTGACGACGGCCAGATGGCCACCCTGCCGCCGCTGATCAAGGGCTACACCCGCTCGGGCGGCATGGTGTGCGGCGAACCCGCGTGGGACCCCGATTTCAATACCGCCGACCTGCTGATGCTGCTGCCGCTGGCGCAACTCAATCGCAGCTATGCGCGCCGCTTCGGGGCATGAGTCTTGTCCCGCCATTCCGCATGGCGCGACATACAATGACCGGGTGATCCTCGCCCATCTGCCCGTCCCGCTTCGGCGCTTCATTCGCATCAGCCTGCTGCTGTCGCACCTCGTCGTCGGGCTGGCGCTGGCCGGGCTGGCTTTTCCACTGTGCAGTATCGCCTTGCGCGACCGCATCATCAGGGCCTGGGCGCGGCAGTTGCTGCGGGTGCTGGGCGTGCGCCTGCAGGTGAACACGCCGCCGCTTTTGCCGGGCGGGGCGCTGCTGGTGTGCAATCACGTGTCATGGCTGGATATCTATCTGATTTACAGCGCCCGGCGCGTGCATTTCGTGTCGAAATCCGAGGTGCGCGACTGGCCGGTGGCAGGCTGGCTGGCGCACAAGACCGGCACGCTGTTTCTGCAGCGCGGCCGCCGCGCCGATACCGCGCGCATCAACAGTGAAATGCGCGCGCTGATGCAGTCCGGTGCCTGGGTGGCGGTGTTTCCCGAAGGCACCACCAGCGACGGCCGGGGGCTGCGGCGCTTTTTGCCGTCGCTGCTGCAACCGGCGTTGGAACTGAATTGCCCGATCGTGCCGGCGGCCCTGCGCTACCGAACGCTGGCGGGGGCGTACAGCGCCGCACCGGCCTACATTGATGACATCAGCATGTGGCAAAGCCTGAGGCAGATTGTCAGCGAGCCGGGAGTGATCGCCGAGCTTTACTTCGGCGAGCCGATCGCGCCCAGCGGTCACCGGCGCGAACTGGCGGCGCAGGCGGAAATCGCCATCGCTAGGTTTTTGGGCGTCGTGCCTGCGGACACGGCACCGCAAACACCTGCCGGTCCTCCAGTCTGACCGCAGTCAGCGTGCTGCCCCACAGGCAGCCGGTATCCAGCGCAATCAGGTCGGGCTGGTTGATCAGCCCTAGGGTGGACCAGTGGCCAAACACGCAGGTTACGTCCGCACTTTTTCGCCCCGGCACGCCAAACCATGGCAGTAAGCCTGCGGGCTGGGTGCCGGGCGCACCCTTGTGCTGAAAATCGAATTCGCCTGCGGCGGTGCAATAACGCAGCCGGGTAAAGCTGTTGACGATGCCGCGCAGGCGTTCGATGCCAGCCAGGTTGTCGTCCCACGCAGTCGGCGTGTTGCCGTACATGCGCTCAAAAAACAGCCGGTAATCCGGGCCTTGCAGCGCAGCCTCGGCTTCGCCCGCATGGCGCATGGCGTCTGCGGCCGACCATGCGGGCAGCACGCCGGCGTGGATCATCAGGCAGTCGTTCTCCAGCCAGGCCAGCCGCTGATGGCGCAGCCAGTGCATCAGTTCATCCCGGTCCGGCGCTGCCAGCACCGCATCGAGCGTGTCGCTCTTGTGGATGCGCCCAAAACCTTCGGCCAGCGCCAGCAAGTGCAGGTCGTGATTGCCCAGCACAGCAATCGCGGCATCGCCGAGCGATTTCAGGAAACGCAGCACGCCCAGCGAATCCGGGCCGCGATTGACCAGATCACCGACAAGCCATAGCCGGTCGGCCGTGGCGTCGAAGCGGATCGTGTCCAGCAGGTGCAACAGCGGATCGTGGCAACCCTGAAGATCGCCAATGGCATAGGTGGGCATATAAAATACGGGGTCTGTACGCTGCGTTGCCCCGCATCATAGCGCCCTCGCCTGAACCCCACGTGATACCTCCGAGATGAAACCCCTGATCCGTCTGTTTTTCAAAACCCTGCGTTTAGTGCTGACCCCGTTCATGCTGGCGTGGTTCTGGCTCACCCGCCCCAAGGGCATCGTGCGTGACGCCGCTGCACAGCAGGCGGTCGATGCGCGCACCCGCAACTTGGCGCTGTATCACTACGCCACCTGCCCGTTCTGCCTGAAAACCCGCCGTGAAGTGCGGCGCCTGTCGCTCAATATCGAATTGCGCAACGCGCAGCACGACCCGGTCCATCGCGCGGCGCTGATCGCCGGCGGTGGCAAGCCGCAGGTGCCGTGCCTGCTGATCACCGACGCCGATGGCAGGCAAACCTGGCTGTATGAATCGGGCGACATCAATGCGTATCTCGCGCGCGAATTCGGCGCCGCATGAGCCTGCTCTCAGCCTTGAATCCGCCGCAGCGCGAAGCGGCGAAATACCTCGACGGCCCCTTGCTGGTGCTGGCAGGCGCCGGCTCGGGCAAAACCCGCGTCATTACCCACAAGATCGCCTATCTGATTGGCGAGTGCGGCTACAAGCCGAGCTCGATCGCGGCGATCACGTTCACCAACAAGGCCGCGCGCGAGATGGCGGATCGCGCGGCCAAGCTCACCCAGGGCGTCAACACCAAGGGGCTGATCGTCACCACGTTTCACTCGATGGGCCTGCGCATGCTGCGCGAGGACGCGAAATTCGCCGAGCTAAAGCCGGCCTTTTCCATTCTTGATTCGGCCGACGCGGCCGGCATCGTGTCGGAAATCATCAAGACCACCGACAAGCAGGAAATCCGCCGCGCAGTGAGCCGCATCTCGCTGTGGAAGAACGAACTGAAGTCGCCCGCCATCGCTCTCGCCAGCGCCGAAGACGACAACGCGCGGGTCTACGCCAAAATCTACGACCGCTACGATGCCACCCTGCGCGCCTATCAGGCGGTCGATTTCGACGACCTGATCCGCCTGCCCGCCGAACTGCTGGACACGCACTTTGAGCTGCGCGAAAAATGGCAGAACCGGCTGCGCCACATTCTGGTCGACGAATACCAGGACACCAACATTGCGCAGTACCGCCTGCTGCAAAAACTCACCGGCGTGCGCGCAGCGTTCACCGCGGTGGGCGACGACGACCAGGCGATTTACGGCTGGCGCGGCGCGTCGGCCGACAACCTGAAGCAATTGCGCGAGGATTACCCGCACCTGCATCTGGTCAAGTTGGAACAGAATTACCGCTCGACGGTGCGCATCCTGAAAGCCGCCAACAGCCTGATTTCCAATAACCCCAAGCTGTTTGAAAAGCGCCTGTGGAGCGATCTCGGGCATGGCGACCCGATCCAGATTCTGCCGACCAAGGACGACGAGCACGAGGCCGAGTCAGTGGTGATGCGCCTCTTGTCGCACAAGTTCCAGCACCGCACCGAATGGCGCGACTACGCCATCCTGTACCGCGGCAACTATCAGGCGCGCGTATTCGAGCAGGCGCTACGCAACGAGAAAGTGCCGTACCAGCTGTCCGGCGGGCAGTCGTTTTTCGACCGCACCGAAATCAAGGACGTCATCGCCTACCTGCGCCTGATCGCCAACCCTGTTCGAGGCAGTGTTTTCAGCCGCCGCCGCGTCGCAGATCGGCGAGCGCCATCTGGCGCCCCTGCTCGAGTTTGGCCACTTCATCAACCGCACCGAGGAACGTGTCACGCGTGAACCCGCCGGCGAGGTGCTGAACGACCTGCTGAAATCAATCGACTACGAAATCTATATATTCGATCAGGACGACACCCGCGTCGCGCAGGGCAAGTGGAACAACGTGCTGGAGTTCGCCGCCTGGATTGCCAAAAAGGGCGAGGAAGACGACAAGAACCTTTTGCAACTGACGCAAACCATCGCGCTCATCACCCTACTCGAAGGCCGCGAAGAGGAAGCGCCCGACGCCGTGCGCTTGTCCACCCTGCATGCCGCCAAAGGCCTGGAGTTCGGTCACGTGTTTTTGGTGGGGATCGAGGAAAACATCCTGCCGCATCGCGACGCGGTGGATGAAGGGCGTCTGGAGGAAGAGCGCCGCCTGATGTATGTCGGCGTCACCCGCGCGAAAAAATCGCTCACGCTATCGTATTGTTCGCGCCGCAAGCGCGCCCGCGAATCGGTCGCCTGCGACCCGTCACGCTTTATCGACGAGCTGGGCGATGACGTGCGGATGCCGGAAAAACCCACCACGGCGGATGCCAAAGCCAACGGCAGCGATCGGCTGGCGGCCTTGAAGGCGATGCTCGGCTAACCCGGCCTGTGTTGAAAAAAGCTGGGCGCATCCGGCCGGACATCTGGCTACCCTTTTCATTTCCGTGCCACATCCCTGCAAGCCAGGTTTTGCGGTGAACTACACCGCAGCAGGCGGAAGATGAAAAGTAAACGTAGCGCCCTGACCTTGCCAGCTTTCCACCTGAATATCGGTGTCGTGCAGGCGCAAAATCCGCCGCGCAATTGCCAGCCCCAGCCCGCCCCACGGGCGCGTGGGATCACGACGTGCGGCCAGATAATCGCGGTCGAATAGCCGCGGCAAAACTTCGGGGGCGATACCCTCTCCGGTGTCAGTCACGCGAACACTCACACGGGTACCGTTGCGGTCGGCCTGGATATGCACTGCGCCGCCCTGCTGGGTATGGCGCAAGGCGTTGTCGAGCAGGTTGACCAGCACGCGTTCGATCAGACCGATATCCGCTGTCACCTGCTCCGCGCCGGGCTGTACATCGGCGAGCAGGTTGACGCCGCGACTTTTCGCCATTAGTTCGAATTTCTGCACCACATCCTGAATCAGATCAGCCAGCGGAAAAGGCTCGGCATTCGCCTGCACTTCGTCGCATTCCAGCTTGGCCAGCTGAAACAGCTCGTCCGACAGGCGGCACAGCTTGCGGCACTGGCGTGCGGCGACGCCGACATAACGCTGGCGATCCGATTCGGACAGCGTATCCAGTTTGCGCTCCAGCAAATCCAGATAACCACGCAAAGAAGTCAGCGGCGTGCGCAGGTCGTGCGACACCGCCATGACCATGTCGCGCCGCTGGCGGTCCTTGAGCTGAATGGTGTGAATCTGTTCGCCGATGCGCGTCGACATGGCGTGAAAAGCCTGGGTCAGGCGGCCGATTTCGTCGCGTGCCAGGATGGTGTCTGCCTGCGGGTCAGGATGCGCGGCATGTGCCAGGGCATCGACTTCGGCTGTCAGCTCGCGCAGCGGGCGCGTCAGGGCAAAAAACAGGCCGAACCCCACCAGCATTGCCAGCAGCAAGGCGCCGCCGAGCATGGCACCGAGCGTGGCGAGGCTGTAGCCGCCAGCTAGCTGTTCGGCCAGGTTGCGTCCATCCTCGCCGGTGAGGACCACGTAAACATAGCCGGTGGTTTGACCGCCCGCTGCCAGGGGGGCGACGGAAAAGATGCGCGATGCATTCAGCGATTTGGGATCGTCAGCACGCAGGGGCAGACGCGCGCCTTCGAGAAAACGTCGAACCGGTTGCAGATCGATTTGCTCGCGTATCACTTTGGCGTCGGGTTGTGCGTGGCCGCGCACCCGCCCTTGCGCGTCCAGCAAATAGGCCTCCACATTGGGATTGACGACCATCAGCATCTGGAACAGTGCTTTCAACTGGGCAGGATCGGGCTCGCCCGTACGGTCGGTCAGCGGCAGATGATCGCGGATATACGACGCGATGTTACTGGACAGTTTCTGGCTGATTTCCTCGTGGTACAGCTCGTTGGCGTGGCGGGTAATGAAGTACAACGCACCGCCGAACGCCAGCAGCAGCAAGGCCAGCGCGAGCGCGAGACGGCTATGCAGGCTGTTCAGCATGATGCGTCTCGACCGCGAATTTATAGCCGACACCCCATACGGTGAGGATGCGGGTCGGCTGCGCAGAGTTCTGCTCGATTTTGTGGCGCAGGCGATTGATGTGGGTGTTCACCGTGTGTTCGTAGCCGGCGTGGCTGTAGCCCCATACATTTTCAAGCAGTTCGATGCGCGAAAACACCTGCCCCGGATGCCGGGCGAAATACAGCAGCAAGTCGAATTCGCGCGCGGTCAGGGTCAACGGACTGCCCGCCAGACTGGCCTCACGCGTGACCGGGTCGAGGTAGAGTCCGTCAAGATCGATCGCGCCAACCGCGCGCCGCGCATCCCTGCCGAGCGCCGCTTCACGACGGAACAGGGCGCGCATTCTCGCCACCAGCTCCAGCACCGAAAACGGCTTGGCAATATAGTCATCCGCACCCAGCTCCAGTCCGAGAATGCGCTGCGACTCGGCGCCACGCGCCGAGATGATGATGATCGGGATATAGGTTGCGCTCATCCGCGCCTGGCGGCACAAATCAAGGCCGCTCATGCCGGGCAACATGATGTCGAGCAGCAGCATGTCGAAATTCCCCTGCGTCATGCGTTCGCTTGCCGTGTCGCCGTCGGCGACGTGTTCGACGCGAAAGCCTTCGTCGAGCAAATTGATGGCCAGCATCTCGGCGATGTCGGGGTCGTCCTCAACAACAAGAACGCATTTGCTTTCGCGGGCGCACATGGGTGGGGGGTCAGGCTGGCGAATGGAGCGGGTCATTATGAATCCATCGTGCAAAAACAAATATTCACAAATTGTTGAACATTTGTTTACTTCCGCGAGAGGACTTCAATTCGCGCATGTGTGACGCTGTCCTGGGATCAATCACTCGACCCCGCCTTCCCAACATCACACTCAAGGAGTTTCACATGTCACGTATTCGTATCCTCGCCACCGCGCTTGCCGCTGGCGCCTTGTTCACTCCCGTCGCGCACGCCATGCAGGTCAAGGTCACCATCACCAGCCTGGCGCCCAGCCAGGGAGTGGAATTTACCCCGGTCTGGGTGGGTTTCCATGATGGCGGTTTCGATACCTACAATTTGGGCGAAGCCGCGTCCGCGGACCTGGAGCGCCTGGCCGAGGACGGCAACGCCGCACCCATCAGCGCGGCCTTCAGCGCGGCTGGCTACACCCAGCAAGCCACCCTGCAGGGCACGGCCATCGGCAGCCCGCGCTTTGAGCCGGGCGACTCGACTTCCTTTATTTTCGATCTGGACGGCAGCAATCCCAATAGCCGCTATATCAGCTTCCTGTCCATGGTCCTGCCCAGCAATGATGCCTTCTTTGGCAACGGCATCCCAACCGGCCACCGCATATTCAATGACGACGGCAGCTTCGACGGGGAGGATTTCATCGTGCTGGGCTCGGTCGTGCGCGATGCCGGGACGGAAGTCAACGACGAGATTCCTGCCAACACCGCTCGCCTGGGTCAGACAAGCCCCAATACGGGCGTGGATCAGTTTGGTCTCGTGTCCGCACATGCCGGCTTTATTCCCGGAGGCAATATCCTGACCGCTTTCCCGAATGCTGATTTCACCCAAGCCGGTTATCAGGTGGCGCGCATCCAGGTGTCTGCCGTGCCCGAGCCCGAAACCTACGCCATGCTGCTGGCCGGCCTGGGCCTGGTCGGATTCAAGGCTGCACGTAATCGCCGCCGTGCATAAGCGTCCGTAACACCTGGCTGCCTGCGCAATCGAAAACCCACCGGCCTCAGGCGGGTGGGGCATTTTTCTCGACGGCAAAGGCGGGTCGCTATTGATTTGATACTCAACAAGGAGTGCAACATGCTGACTTTTCGTTTGACCGCTCTGGGCTTTTCTGCCCTCGTTTCGCTGAGCCCCGTCCCGGCTCTGGCCGCCAGTGCTGTGGTGGATGCCTATAATGATTTTCTTCCCAGCTACACAGCCGGCCCGGCCAATGGCGACCTGGACGTGATCGCTGCAGCAGCCTTCTACGATGGCGCCGACCAGGCCTTCACCTTCAGCACCATCCTGGCCGAGAAGGTCGGGCTAACCGCAGGCGCGCTGTATGTGTGGGGGATCGACCGCGGCCTCGGCACCGAGCGTTTCCTGGCCGGCTCACCCGCCATCGGCGCCGGCGTATTCTTCGACTCGGTGCTGATCGTCCGCCCCAACGGCACCGGTGTGTATAACGACTTCATCAATGCTGTGATGACCAACCTGGATCCCGCCAACATCAAAATCAGCAGCCTCACCGTCACGGTGGAGGATCTGCCGATTGGCCTGTTTGCCCCCGGCACGGCGGGCTTCAGAAGCGACCCCAGCCAGTACACCTGGAACCTGTGGCCCCGCGTCGGCTTGGGCAGCAACAACCAGATCAGCGACTTTGCCCCGGATGCAGCCAACCTGGGCTTCCAGGTAACCGCTGTGCCCGAGCCCGAAACCTATGCCATGCTGCTGGCGGGTTTGGGGCTGGTCGGTTTTCAAACGGCACGTGCCCGGCGTTTCTGAGCGCGCCCTGTTATAAGCCACATTTATTGCGGTCGATTTTCGGTCGCAGCACCACGCTGTCCTAGGCGATCAGCGCGCCTACGGCGTTGACCGTGCTGGACACCGGCGAGGCGGCGACCTTCATCATGTTGACCGGAATGAAAGGCGGGCCGCCACCCGGCCTTGGGCGTGGACGAGAAGGGGGCCAGTAACAGGGCGATAAAAATGCGCATGGTGAGGATGCCAACATTACGGCAAGCTGGGCTGGAGAACGGATGAGCCGTACCACTACTTATTGGACAGCGCATCATTTTGACTGTGGCCTGCATCAGGCTTGAATCTGTTTTGAGAAAAAAATCGGGAATGCGGGAATAAGTTTGCGGTTGGCACTGTATATGCCAATGACGCGGAAATTTCGAGTGTTCTACCTGAACACTTTGCCTGCCCAACCCGGAGCCATAAATGAATGAACAACGACGCGACTTTCTCAAAGTGACAGCAGCACTTGCAGCAACCGCCGGCCTCACCCGAGCCAGCAGAGCGCAGGCGCAAGTGCCGCCGCAGTCTGGTTCCCCGATTCAAGCACAGGATCGGGTCTTTATTACCAATGAAGATTCCAACACGCTGGTGGTGATTGATCCACGTACCAACACGGTTGAGACCACCATCAACCTCACCAGTTTCGATGAAGATGCCCGCCCGCCTTTCCGCTTCGTCACGGCGGGTGTGGCGCCGACTCACGCGGCGATGATCCACAAGCCGCTATATCACGGCTGCATCGACGCGCACGGTGCGGTGCCTTCACCCGATGGGCGGCTGTTGGCGACCAGTGGGCGCGGGTCGAGCAACATTTATCTCATCGACGCAGTCAACAAACGCGTCATCGGCAACACCCCCAACCCATTGGCCGACCCGGCAACCAATCCGGAGCGCCTGACGAGCGGCATCCTGGTGGGCCGCGAGCCGCATGAACCCACGTTCACGCGTAACGGCCGCGAGCTGTGGGTGACTTTGCGCGGCGAAGACCGGATCGCGATTCTGGACGTCGAGCGCGCGATCAAGCAGCTGGGTGGAGCCGGCACTGACGCAATTTTGCGGTATGTGCCGACGATCAACGGCCCCGCGCAAGTGTGGTTCAACGCGCAGGGTTCGATGGCATTCGTGGCCAGCCAGAAAGTATCCAAGGTCGACGTGTTCAAACTCAATGCTGATGCGGCCGGGCATTCACGCCCTGAGCGCATCGCCACGCTGGATATGTCGGCGCAGGATAAACCCGGTTTTACCCCATTCCTCAAGACCAGCCCTGCTGGGAGTGAGGTGTGGTTTTCCCACAAGCTTGCCGATGCCGTCTCGTGCCGTTCGACCAAGGGGGAATTCGAGGTTCGGGACAGCGTGCCGTTGGGCAAGCAGGCGCGACCGAACCATGTCGAGTTTGTCGAGAACGCCAAAGGGAAGGTTGTTTATGCCAGCCTGGCACGCGTCGATGATAGCGGGCCGGGTGGCGTCGCATCCAGCCAGATCGCCATCATCGATCGCAGCGCCACGCCGGGTGCGCGCAAGATGGTCGGCAGCTTCTTCACGCATGCCCGCGAAGCGCATGGCCTGTGGACGAACCCCGAAAACACCCTGCTGTATGTGGCGCATGAGCAGGACGAATTGCCGGGCACGCCCAATGCGGGGCAAACGGTGTGCACGGCTTTTGACGTAACGGATCCGTTCAACCCCCTGTTTGTCGCGCAAATCCCGCTGGGCAGTTTGAAGCTGCCTTCAGGCGAGTTGCGCAACAAAAAAAGCATCAACCTGGTCTATGTACGTCCGGGTTACCGGGGGCAGACCGCATGAAACGCAGGGTTGTGGCGGGACTGCTGGCGTTTGGATGGCTGGGTGCGGCGCATGCCCAGCATCCCGGCACGCATGTCCACGGCAAGCCGGAAGCACGGGCGCAGTATGGCCAGTCGTTCGAGCGCTTCGCCGGGGAAATGAATGTCGGCATGGAAAAAATGATGTCCGACATGCATGCGCCGGGATATACGGGCGATCCCGATATTGATTTTCTGGCCATGATGATCCCGCACCATGAGGGGGCGGTGGACATGGCGCGTCTGGTTCTCCAGCATGGCAACGATCCCGTGACCCGCAAACTGGCGGAAGACATCGTCGCCAGCCAGCGAGTGGAAATCGAGGGGATGCGGCGCCGGCTGGACGACCTCAGGCGCGGTGCGAGCCGCATCGATCCCGGCGGGTATCCCGCGCTGGGGGGGACGCGTGGCGGCTAGTTTGGATATCAAAACGACCGTTTTCCTTTAAGCCGCCGCCGATACGCACATGACGCTTTTCTCGCACCGCATCACCGAGCAGATTCCGGGCCTGCGCCGCTACGCCCGTGCGCTCACGGGCGGGAACCGGGAAAATGCCGACGATCTGGTGCAGGACACCCTGGAGCGCGCTTACGCCAAATGGAGCTTGTTCAGGTTTGGCGCAGAACTAAGACCCTGGCTGTTTTCCATCATGCACAATGTCTTTGTCAACGATGTGCGACGCATGAGAAACCGGGTACCGGTATGCCCAATCGACGAAGCTGTCGCGATTGGTACGCCAGCAACCCAGGAAAACCAGGTGCAGGTGCGCGAGATACTGACTGCGGTGGGTCGATTGGCACCGGAGTTTCGGGAGGTGTTGGTACTGGTATCGATAGAAGAATTTAGCTATGCAGAAACAGCCAGAATACTGGGTATTCCCATGGGGACGGTGATGTCGCGCCTGTTCCGCGCGCGCACCCAACTGCGGGCATTGACGGGAGAACCGTCATTGTCCGATGCCCGCCCAGGGCTGCGGCTGGTGCAGTCATTCGAGAACAGACCCCATGACTAAACCTCAAGCCCCGATCGGTGACGACGAGTTGATGGCCTTCATCGATGGCGCGCTGAGCCCGGATCGACGATGCCGGATCGAACAGCTGGCGCGGCACGATGACGAGCTGGCCGCCACGATCACGGCCTTGCGCGCGCAGCGCAAAGCGTTACGCGATAGCCTCGATTCAGTGCTGGTCGAGCCAATCCCGCAGCGCTTGCTGCGGGTTGCGCCGCCTTCGCGTTACGCGCTCCAGCGCGTGGCGGCAGCCATGGCCTGGATAGCGGTTGGTATCACCGTAGGCAGTCTGGCAAGTTGGCAATATCTTTCACGGCACGATTCAACAAGCACGGAGCTTGCGCTGGTCAATCGTGCTCCCGACTTGCCGCGCTTCGTGCACCAGGCAACCGTGGCCTACGCTGTTTTTGCACCCGAGGTGCGCCATCCGGTGGAATTGGGGTCGGCCGAGTTGCAGGCGCTTAACGCATGGCTGTCCGGGCGGCTGGGACGCCATATGCGGGCGCCGGATCTCTCAAGCCTGGGTTTTTCGCTGGTTGGCGGGCGGCTGTTGCCTGCTGAGACCAACAAGCCGGCAGCGCAATTCATGTACGAAGACCGTCAGGGTCAGCGCCTCACCGTGTATCTGCGCGGAATGGCTCAGCCGACGCCGGAAACGGCATTCCGCTATGTGGGCGAGGGGGAGATCAGCACCTTCTACTGGGTCGAACGCAACTGGGGTTATGCACTCTCAGGTGAACTGTCGCGCCCGCAACTGCTACAGGCCGCGCGTTCGATTTATGACCAGTTGAGTACGTGATCGGGCAGTGGTCGCCTGCCTGTAACCAACCTTATCCATCGAGTCGGTTTTTTGCAGAGCCGGAACGATGTAAGGGTTCCTGCCGAACTCCGACAAGCTTTTTCCCGCTATTCATTCGAGATTGCCATGCTGTTACTGAAATCCAACGACATCCTCCCTTCCGAGATCACCCCGCCCGAAATCTACCGTGAACGGCGTCGATTCATGCAGGGCATGGGAGCGCTGGCGGCGGGCGCAGCGCTGGGTTCGATGGACGAGGCCCACGCCGGCGTTAAATTGGCCGGCGTGCGCGCCAGCGCCTATAAGCTTAATGAGGCCAGAACGCCATTCAAGGATGTCACCACGTACAACAATTTTTACGAGTTCGGCACCGGCAAAAGCGATCCGGCAGAAAACGCCGGCAGCCTGAAAACCCGCCCGTGGACGGTGACGGTCGAGGGCGCCGTCAAGCAGGCCAAAACCTGGGACATCGACGCGCTGCTGAAACTTGCCCCGCTGGAGGAGCGCGTCTATCGCATGCGCTGTGTCGAAGGCTGGTCGATGGTGATTCCGTGGGTGGGGTTTTCGCTGGCCGAACTGCTGCGGCGCGCCGAGCCGACTGGCAACGCAAAATATGTCGAGTTCGTGACCCTGAACGACCCCAAACAGATGCCAGGCCAGCGTACACGCGTGCTCGACTGGCCATATGTCGAAGGCCTGCGGCTGGACGAGGCCATGCATCCGCTGACGCTGATGGCGGTGGGGCTGTACGGCGAGGTGCTGCCGAATCAGAACGGTGCGCCGATCCGGCTGGTGGTGCCATGGAA